>NZ_DFHR01000020.1:0-24858 GCF_002371935.1 Fibrobacter sp. UBA3718
ATCCGGGGCGTGTCCTTTGGGCGGTCCATTATCCGTTCCCCCGTTATTTGTATTCGGCCATGGTCGCAGCACCGGACAGCGTCTATGTTGATGGCAAGGGTGATTTTCTCAGCATGGAGGGGGAGGGCGACTTGGGCATGATTCCGCCGAGGGGCTTGAAATTGCCTGCCGAAGGGGATTCGCTTGCCACACTTTCCCCGAATTCTATGCGAAGGGTTTGGCGGGGAGATGCCGCTATCGCTCCGCTTTCTGCATTTGATGTTATTGTCAGAACCTTGATTCGTTATCGCAAGTGGTATGCTGACAGGTGGGATGTTGACAGAATTTCTTTATACATTGATGGCAGTTTCTTTAGGCAGAACAGGTTCCATGAATTGACCCCCTTGATAATTGCGTTGAAGGAAATAGGGTTCAGGTATGTCAGGGTCGATGTCGATGACTCGGATGATGCTTTCCGCTTTCGTTCGATGGAAATGGCCCATCGGGAAATTTACCGGTTGACCGGTCTCAAACCTTCAATGTCCCTTCCTCGCGGTTTTAGGGTGGCCTCCAGCTCGAGGGCGATATTTAAGAAATTGGTCGGGATGGAAAAGTCTAAAAAATTCAAAAAGAATATTGACAAGCTGCTTGAGGAAGCAGCTGGTTCGTCAAAAGCCGAAAGTACCAGGCCATCCGGCAAAGTCTTGATTCCGTCATGGGCCGATGATATCAAGGTGCGTGGCTCCCGTTCCGCCAAAGATGTCCTGGAAATCATGCACCAGCGAGAGCCAGGATTGCGCCATGTTTACAATA
This sequence comes from Fibrobacter sp. UBA3718, assembly GCF_002371935.1. NCBI lineage: Bacteria > Pseudomonadati > Fibrobacterota > Fibrobacteria > Fibrobacterales > Fibrobacteraceae > Fibrobacter > Fibrobacter sp. UBA3718. Next base: position 793 of record NZ_DFHR01000020.1, read on the forward strand.
AGTTTTTGAAGAAGAAACCCGGATTCGAAGGCCGCGTTGTCCTGAGACTTCAGATTGCCTCGAGTGGTGAAGTTGTCCGTACGGCCGTCGCGTATTCCTCGACCGGCTATGAGGAATTCGATAATGCGGTCAGTGACTATGTCGGTGGGATACCGTTTGGAGAGGTGGAGTCCGGAAGCGCGAAAGTGGTTGTCCCGCTTACGTTTTACCAGTGAAAAAACATCCCCCGGCGAGTGCCGAGGGATTTTTGCTAAAAGGAGACCCCCGCTCGGAGGCGGGGGTGACATGTAAGGCGCGGGTGCGCGACTCTCGCGATTAGTACCTGTAGTGGTCAGCCTTGTACGGGCCTTCCACGGGCACGCCGATGTAGTCGGCTTGTGCCTTGGTAAGCGTCGTCAGGTGAACGCCGAGCTTTTCGAGGTGGAGGCGAGCGACCTTTTCGTCGAGGATTTTCGGGAGCGTATAGACGACGCCGCTTTCGTACTTGATGCCGGCGACAGTCTGCTTGCCCTGAGCATTGAGCCAGAGGTCAATCTGTGCGATGGTCTGGTTCGTAAAGGAGGCGCTCATCACGAAGCTCGGGTGACCGGTGGCGCAGCCGAGGTTGAGCAAGCGGCCTTCGGCGAGCACGAGGATGCTGTGGCCGTCGGGGAAAATCCATTCGTCGTACTGCGGCTTGATTTCGTTCCTCTTGATGCCCGGAATCTTCTTGAGACCGGCCATGTCGATTTCATTGTCGAAGTGGCCGATGTTACCGACGATGGCGCGGTGCTTCATCTTGCTCATTTGCGCGGCGCTGATGATGCCGGTGTTGCCGGTGGTGGTCACGAAGATGTCGGCGTAGCTCACGACTTCGTCGAGGGTCTTGACTTCGTAGCCTTCCATGGCGGCCTGCAGAGCGCAAATCGGGTCGATTTCGGTGATAATCACGCGAGCGCCCTGACCGCGGAGGGACTGGGCGCAGCCCTTACCCACGTCGCCGTAGCCGCACACCACAGCAATCTTGCCTGCCATCATCACGTCGGTGGCGCGGTTGATGCCGTCGATGAGGGAGTGGCGGCAGCCGTAGAGGTTGTCGAACTTGGACTTGGTCACGGAATCGTTCACGTTGATTGCCGGGAACTTGAGGCGGCCAGCCTGGGCCATCTGGTAAAGGCGATGCACGCCGGTGGTGGTTTCTTCGGAAACGCCGCGGAGAGTTTCGCGGGCGCGGGTCCACTGCTTCGGGTCCTTCTCGAAAATCTTTTTGCACGTGGCGAGGAAGACGCCCCATTCTTCGCTATCGGTAGCGGGGTTGAATTCAGGCACCTTGCCGGCATCTTCGAATTCGGCGCCGCAGGTCACGAGCATGGTAGCGTCGCCGCCGTCATCCACGATGAGGTCAGCGGTCTTGCCGTCGGGCCACACGAGGGCGCGGGCGGTGTTTTCCCAGTATTCTTCGAGCGTTTCGCCCTTCCAGGCGAAAACGGGCACGCCCTGCGGGTTTTCTACGGTGCCCTTCTTGCCCACCACCACGGCGGCGGCAGCGTTGTCCTGCGTGCTGAAGATGTTGCAGCTCACCCAGCGCACGTCGGCACCGAGGTCCACGAGCGTTTCAATCAAAATAGCGGTCTGCACCGTCATGTGGAGGCTACCCATAATACGGGCGCCAGCGAGCGGCTTCTTGCCTGCGTATTCCTTGCGCAGCGCCATCAGGCCCGGCATTTCGGTTTCGGCGAGATCGAGTTCCTTGCGGCCTTCCACTGCAAGGTTGATATCCTTAATTTTGTATTCCATGGTTATGTTCCTTATTTATGCATAAATATAGTTATACGCATAAAAAAGGTCAAGCGCTATTCCATGAATATGATGCCCTTGATTTCAAAATTAAGGATCGTGTCGCCGTCGACGATTTTGCGGTCGAGGTGGACCATCTCCTTGAAAATCCTGGCATTGTCGGTTGCTTCGATTATATCGCCTCTAAAGGTCATGTCCCAGCAACGGACATCTTTTTCGTTGAAGTTCTCGCCCATTCGCTTTCTTGAATTTTCGATTTGCTCCGGCGTGCAGGGAACCTCGGGTGCCCGCGCCTTGTAGGGAAATGCGAAGTGGAAAGCCTTTTCGCTTTTCATGGGCGTAATCTGGAAGAATATCGTGTCGTTCCGCAATTCGAATTCGTCCTTGCTGAATTTTTTGTCGATATGTTCCATTCGTGTGGCGTATGGGGGAATGTCGTAAGTCTTGTTCGTGGAGTAACTGCCATGCAGCAGTGTTTTCGGCTTATTCTTGTCCGCGTCTTTTGGGGGTGTTGAGAGGATTGCGTTGTAGTCCGTATAGATGCTGTCAGTCTCGAAAAATTCGGCCAGTTCTTTTTTAGACCTGTCTTGGAGAATATGCACTCGCGAATAAACGATGGGGGACTTGTCATCGATGGTATTGAGGAATGATTTTGTGTCTTGCGCGTTCAGGGGGAACTTCGTGTAGCCTTCTTCGGCAAGCGTTGCCTTGATGCTGTCTATCCAGATGCCGCGCGTAATCTTTGTCGCGTTGAACGGTCCGGTCATCAGTACAAACAACATTGCGCAGAAGACGATGGCGAGGTACCTGAACTTGCACTTGATTTTATTGATGAGCAGAATTGCTATGATGATGTAGAAATAGATGTTGATGGCGAAAACATAGATGCGGTCTTCGGAAATCCCGTAATCGGATATTCTGCGGATGATTCCGAAAGTCATTAAAATGACTAGGGGAATGCATGCCGCTGGGAATATTTTCAGGAGTCTCTTTTCAATTTTCTTTATCGGGTTCAGTTGCGCCGGATACATCTCCGTTACGAGCAGGAACATGATGAGCATGGATGCGGAAACGAGGTACGATACCATTCCCTTCGGCAGATCCCACTGGACAAGTATCTTTGCGATGTAGGCATACAGGAGTGCTACGTATAGCGTGAACACGGCAATGAATAGCTTGCAGACTCCGCTTGTGAACTTGCTCGATGTCGGCGTTTCGTCGAGGCGTTCGTCGATGGAGGGGAGCCCTGCCAAATAGAGCATCGGCAAAATGGTATTACGGCAGAAAAAGAAAACATACAGGTAGGGCTTTCCTGAAATTTTGCCCAGGTCGAACAACGAGACTGAACCATAGATAAGACCTTCGATAGCGAGCGTCAGGACTCCGGTGATGCCGATAGCGATGAATAATGCCTTTAGGTTTTTGTGCAGGAAAATCCAAAATTGGTTTTCGTTATTTTGTCTGAAAAATGGCGCGACGAACAGGCCCAAGATGAGTGTTGCATATATCGAATAGATTGCACCAAAAAGATAGGCGTGCCTGTAGTAATCGGGTTCTTCGGGATAATAGAGAATCAGGGCTATGGAGATGGCAAACCAGGCAATGCCTGTGGCAATTTGGGGAACCTTGCTTGTATTTTTACGGGCTTCCTGCACAAGCGTCGTTATGATGGAAAGGAGCATCGCTCCGACGGGATAGAAAACGAGCCAGAAGAAAAAACTGTGTCCCTCTTGTTCAATGCGCGAGGGTGCGATTTCGTTTGAAAAGATGAACGCGAGGGTCGAGAATACGGCGAGCGCCGATGCGACGGGGAACCGCCTGAAAGCGCTCGAAATCTGGCTCGGGTATTTTTTGAATGTGTCAAGTACCATGATTTTCCTCTTTAAATTCTTCGGCGCGCGTCAACTATTCCGTAAACAATATTCCCTTAATTCGTAGCGTCTTGCTGCGTTTCGATTCTTCTTCCGCGTGCAGGTAGCTTATTGCGATTGCAGCCCCGTCGGTCTTGATTTGCCTTGTGGAGTCCTGCTTGAGCGCTTGCCTGTCGATGGTGAAGCTGTAGACGGTCCTGGTTGCGCTTTCGCCTGCCGGGCCTGCGGTGCTGTCGGCGCATGCGTCACTCTCGTCGCTGTTGCAACTGCAGCCACTGTCTTCTTTCAGCGAAATCCGGAAGGTGAGCGTGTCGCCCGCGAATTCGAATTCGTCGTTGTTGAAGTAATGGTCTATGGCGACGGCGCCCTTTGTGCCGGGAGGCACCTGGAGCATCGCCTTGTCGGGGTACTCTATGCTGACCTCGAACTGGTCGAACGGTTCTTCGCCGGTGCTGTCCGAACCTTCATTGCAACATACGTCTTCGGCGAGGTCGTTGGTGAATGCGTAGTCGTATCCTGTGATGGGGAGATATCCGGTGAATTCCGGGTTGTGTGCTTCGGCAAGCTCGAGCATTCGCGAAACAAGTAGCTTCGAGTTTTCGTCGTCTTTTTTCCGCAGGTCGATAACGAATTTCCGGGCGTCATCCTTGCTGAGCGGGAACTCCGTGTAGCCCGCTTCGGCAAGGGCTTCCGTGATGCTCCCCATCCAGATGTCGTTCGAGATTTTCGATGCCCTTAGCGGGCTGTCGGTGACGATGAACAGCAGTGCGCAGAAGACGATGGCGATGTAGCGCGACTTGCACTTGATTTTGTCGACGAGGAAGACCGCGATGATGACGTAGAAGTATATATTGATGGTCACGGCGAAGATGCGTTCCATCGAGATGCCGTAGTCGCTGATTCTGCGGATAAGGCCGACGGACATCATGGCCACGAGGGGGATGCACGCTGCGGGGAAAACCTTGAGGAGTTTCTTTTCGAAGGTGCTGCCGGGGGCGAGGCGCGCGGGGTACAGGACGGTGACGAGCGCGAGCATGTAGATCATGAATCCGGAAACGAAATACGATACCATTCCCTGCGGCATGTCCCACAGCACGACGAACTTGACGATGTAGGCGTAGAATAGGAGTATGGCGAGCGAAAGCACCGGCACGAAGAGGAACCGGATGGTGCTTGTCGCGAACTTGTTCAGCGTGGGTGTTTCGCTGTGGCATTCCTCGATGGAAGGGATGCCGCTGAAGTAGAGTATGGGGAAGACGGTGCTCGCGCAGAAGTAGAAAATGTAGAAATACACCTTCTCATCGAATTCATGTTCGAAAAGTGCACCAAAACAGAAGACGAGCGCTTCTACGGATGCGAGCAGGAGCGTTGCGATGAGCGCGCCGACAACCAGCGCCTTGAGGTTCCTGAACAGGAAAATCCAGAATGCGTTTTCGTCTTTATTTTTCCAGAACGGCGCGATGAACAGGGCGAGCGTGGCGGTCACGTACATGACAAGAACGGTGCTGAATATGAATTCGGCGCTGAAAAAATCGAAGTCTTTTTGCTGTTCGTTGAAAACGCAAAAGAAAAGCCATCCTGAGAGGATGAACCAGGCGATGTTTGCGACAATCTGGGGAACCTTGCTGCTTGTTTTGAGGGATTCCTGGACGAGCGAGGTCGTGAGGGAAATGAGCATCGCCGCTACGGGAAAGGTGCCCAGCCACAATATGAGCTGGAGGAGCATGTGTTCGATGTAGGAATTGTCCCTGGAAAAGTCCGTGATGATTCCTGTGAGCTCTGTGCAGGCGACGTATGCGAAGAACGTGAAGAAGGCGAGCGCCGACGCGACGGGGAACCGCCTGAACGCGCTCGAAATCTGGCTCGGGTATTTCTTGAAAGCGTCAAGTACCATGATTTTCCTCTTTGAACTCCCTACATGGTTAAAAAGATACAAAAACATGAAAACAAAAAATTTATTTTTTTCCCCATGGTCTTTTTCCTTTTGCTTCTGTTGTCGGGACTTGTCCTAATTTATATCAACGTGAGTCCGGTTGTGCCTGGCAAGAAGGGCAAGCTGCTTGCGCTCGGCGTGCTTGTCTCGATTTTTGCAGGAATGTCGGCGCGGGGCACGTTTGTCGGAAGTCTCGCTGTAGCGTTCCTTTCGGTGTGGCTATGCCAGGCGCTGCTGCTTTATATACCCTGGGGTGTATTCAGGGTAGTGCGAAGGGTTGTGACGCGTCGTGCACTTGACGGGCGTTCGGTAATGCTCGCTTGCCGCGGTTTGCTCGTGGCGACGGTTATGATGACGCTTGGGCTGTGCGCCTACGGCGTCCCACACAATGCGAAATACGTTTTGCATGAGACTACGGTGAATCTGCCTGCCGGTGCGGCTCCCGGTAGCTTTACGGCGGTGTTCTTCAGCGATATCCACGTGGATCCGCTATTCAACCGTGCAAAGCTCGAGCGCATGATTGCCGATGTGGATTCCATCGCTCCCGACTACTTGCTGTTCGGTGGCGACCTCGCCGATGTGCCGTCTGCGACTCTCGACGAGTGGGGCTACGATACTTTGTTCAAGAAGCTCACGGCAGGAGCGAAAGTCGCTGCGGTGGCGGTGAACGGGAACCACGAAGGGATGCAGGAGTTTCCCGGTTCGAACCCCAACGACTGGATGCGCAAGGTGGGCTTTGTCGTGCTGGACGATTCCTCGGCGTGTATCGGGCAGGCGTGTTTCACGGGGCGGACCGATTTTCAGGTGGCGCGTGGCCGTGGCGTGGAGCGCAGGCCGCTTGCGGAGCTTGTGCCCGTCGAGGTCTCGGCCGATTCCGGTAGCGTGCAAACCGTGCGGCCGTGGATCCTGCTTGACCACCAGCCCAAGGGAATCGAGCCCGGATATTCGGGCCGGCTTCCGGATTTCGCGCTTTCGGGGCACACGCACAACGGACAGTTTTTCCCGGGTAATTTCGTCATCAATCTCGTGTGGCGCCTTGCCTATGGCGAGGGCGTGCTCGATGGCGTCCGCTGGCTCGTGAGCGCGGGTGTCGATTGCTGGGGTCCGCCGGTGCGCGTAGGGACCGACGCCGACATGTGGGTCGTGCGTTTCGTCAGGTAGAGCGGCGGATTTACGGAATGTCGTTCGGGGTAATCCCGTATGCACGGAGTTCCGCAAGTTCCATGATCTGGCTCGTGCCGTTTTCGAAATTGCCCGCTTCGAGCTGCTGGTTGAACTTTTCGGCGCCCGCAAGGTAGGCTCCGCCGAATGTCGCGTCTTCTTGCGCGAGCATCGTGGTTTCCAGGAAGCCGAGCGAATTCGTGCCGACTTCGCCTGCCCAGCCCACGAACATGTGAGTCGGGAGGACAACGAGGTAGACGTCGAACCCGGCCGCTTCAAGGATGGACGCCACGAGGAACGAGAGCTCGTTGCATACGCCCTGCCTGGTGCGCAGCACTTCGACGGGATAGTTTACCTTTTGCCCCCTGCTTCCGGCGCCGTCATTTTCGATGTACTTTAGGTTCCTTTTCTGGAGCACCTTGAACAGGGCCTGTACCACGCGGGCGGAACTTTCCGATATGCTTTCGTCACCCTCGTATTTCTGGTAGACCTTGAGCACCTTGTCCGGGAGAAGTTCGGCCATCTCTTCTAGGATTGCGGGGATGGAATCCATGTTCGGCGTTACCCACACGCCATCGTACCATATGCGGTTCTTGACTCCGGCAAGTTCTGCCCCGTTGACCTGCATGGGGTGGATGGTGGTCGGTTCCGATGTCGCGAAGAACGGGATTTCGTGGTCGTTCTCGAGGGCGTATGCGCGCACCTGGATGTTCGCCTTTGTCGGCGCGGTGAGGGCAAGCAGCGCTTCGTTGTCGAACTTGAACGAGGTCGCAAACAGGGCTGTCGTATCGGGGTTGACGTTCCCCGTCGTAGTGGCGGTATCGGTGAAGCCTTCGATCCACGACTTGACCATGATTTTCTTCCAGCGGCAAGGAACCTTGGAATTGCCCTTTTCGCATGTGTTGCGCACCTTGATGGAAACCGGCTGCGGCACGGACTCCCCTTCGGCGGTGTAGTCCTTGTACATCAGCGGGTAGAGGTTGGCGAATGCCCCGTAGATATCATCCTTTGCGCTCCAGGTCCAGGCGTCAAGCGTGCGGATGACCGACTGCGAGTAGATGTCGGCATAGACGCTGTCGTAGAGCTTTGCATAGAGCGAGTCGTAGTCGGCGAGCTTGAGGCTGTCGAGAAGCGCGTTCCGGACCGAATCCATCCATGCGGTCGCGAATGCGTTGTCGAAGAGGATGTTGTAGACGGTGTCGACATAGGGTTCGGCATATAGGCTGTCCCAGAGCGTGCCGGTGATTTCGTCGCGCAGCACGTTTGCGAGCGAATCGACATTCACTTCTGCGGCATCCTTGCCGTCGACGCCGTCTTCGCCGCTGCATGCAGTAAGCGATGTGCCTGCAAGGGAAATGGCGATGGCTGTTCCGGCGATGAGCATTCCGTTAAAAAAACGCTGGAGTGAGAATTTCATTTTGTCTCCTTCTTTTGTATGCATTTCTCGCAAAAAAAAGTAATATAAATTTCGGCGAACGCTTTGTGGGCATGCCTGTTTTGTGGTTTTTTTATAGAAAAGTTTTTAAAATAATACGATTACGCGCAATTCAGTGTCGGCTATTTCGTTATTTTTTTGTATACGCCAATCTGCCGTTCGACAATCTTGTCCCAGCTGAAGCATTCGGCGATGCGCTTCTGCGCGCCTTCGAGCAGCTGTTTCACGAGTCCGGGGTCGGCGGCGAGGCGCCGGTAGGCGCCGGCGAGGGCTTCCGGGTCTTTTTCGGGGACGAGTATGCCCGAAACGCCGTCCACGACCACGTCGGGGATGCCGCCCACGTTGCTTGCGACGACGGGAAGCCCGAGCTCCATCGCCTCGATGAGCACGACGCCGAGCCCTTCGGTGTCGCCCTTGCTGTCGACGATGGCGGGGAGCGTGAATACGTTCGCGGTCCTGTATTCGTTCGCGAGTTCTTCGGGCGAAAGCTTCCCGGTAAAGATGATTTCGGCTGCGTCTTCGATTTCTGCGGCCTGCGATTTTAGTTTGTCCGTAAGGTCGCCGACTCCCACGATGCGGATTTCGAACTGGTCGCGCGGTAGGTGCTTTGCCGCTTCGATGAGGTAGCAGATTCCCTTGCGTTCGATGTGGCGGCCCACGAAGAGTATCTTGAATTTGCCGTTTACCGGGTGCGGCACGATTGCCGATGTCCCGCCATTGCCTGCGGAAGTTGATCCGGATTCGAGCGCCGTCCCGTAGGGGCTCCATTCCACGTCCACGTTCCGGAGCGCCTTGATTTTGCCTGCGGTAAAGCTCGAGTTGGCGAATACGGCCTGCGCCTGCCCGATGGCAAATTTCAGGAGCGGCTTCACCCATTTCTTCTTGCGGATGAGCAGGAGCTCCGCCCCGTGAAAATTCAGTACGAGCGGTATTTTGAACAACTTAGCGGCGCCGAGTGCGATGTAGGCATGCGGGAACGGCCAGTGCGCATGTATCACGTCCGGCCTGAACTTGCGGCAGATGCCGATGCACTTGAAGAACCCGCTGATGATGTAGGGGATGGCGAGCAGCTGGAGCCACGGCTTGCTTGCCATCTTGGAAGGGGCCCCTTCTTCGTGCGTGAGGATTTCCCAGCTTGCGGGCGCGTAGCGGAAGCGGTTTACTTTCACGCCGTCGATTTCGTGGGTCCTGAGTCCCTTGTATGCAGGTGCGAGAACCTGGATGCCGAGTCCCGCCTTCTTGAGGTGCGCAATGGAGGTCCGTAGCCAGGGAACCTCGGCGTCTTCGTGAAAACGCGGATAGACGGAACCGATGACGAGGACTTTCATTTTAGATTGCGGCTGCCGGTTCTGCGCTGCCGGCTCCGGGTGTCACGAGTTCTTGCGATACGGATTCGATGGCTTTCAGGTCTTGCGCATCGTTGATGCACGCGGGGTAGACGATGGGGCGCACGGTCGCCGAGATGAGGCTTGCCGCCGGGTTGAATCCCATGCTGGCCGCGGTCTGCAGGATTCTGCCCCTCACGCGGATCCAGCCCTCGATCTTGGAGTCGAGCAGCAGCATGCCGAGTCCGGCCTCGTTCTCGAGGAACCCGATGATGTCGCTCCCGCGGTTGTTCTTGTTCAGGGCGGTGAGGAACACTTCCCAGAACTGGATGTTCGCACTTTCGTCCTGGAGGATCTTGCGTATGGCCTCGAAGTCGAATTCGAGGTAGACGAAGGAACTTTGGTCCTCGTCGCTGCGGATAATTTCTTCCTGGCAGCGTCTTTCGAATATTTCTTCCGTGTAGATAGAAATATTAAAGTGGTGCTTTCTAATCAGTTTGAAGAGTTCTTGCTTCATCGCTCCTCAAAATTAGTCTATTTTTTGGGTATGCAACGATTGCTCAAACTCAAAAAAGTGCTGAAGAACAGCGTATTGGCTTCCCTGGCCGAAGGCTTCAAGGCGGCCAAGGCCACGGGTGGAAAGTTTCGCCCCCTGAATGCCGACGAGATTGCCGCATTGGAAAAGAACGGCAACCGTTGCGAGGACTGGAACCGCATCCTCGTTGAACCGAATTTTACTCCCGACCGCATCCATAATTCCGTGTTCATGGGCGATGTCCGCCTGCCTGCCTTTTATGGGACACTCCTCCTGCCGGGCGACGTGTCGTTCCCGACGGGGATTTACGACAGTCTCGTCCACAACTGCATTGTCGAGAACGCGCTCGTGTGCAAGGTGGCGATGCTTTCGAACGTGCTGGTCCGCAGCAGTGCCGTGGTGCACAACGTGGGATCGCTGGTGAGCAGCGGCAAGATCAACTACATGATCGGCTCGACAGTCACGGTGGGTAACGAGATGGGTGCGCGCCAGGTGCGCGTGTTCCCCGACATCACGACAGACCTTGTGGACGTGCAGCTGTTCCACAAGGGTGAACCCGATGTCGAAGCCGCGTTCGACGAGCAGTTGCGGCAGTTCCGCGAGGAGACCGCGCTTCCGTTCGCCGTGGTGGGGAAGGGAGCCGTGGTGAGCAATACGAACATCGTTCGCAACAGCTGGATCGGCGCGCATGCGCGAATCGAGGGCGCCTCGAAGGTGCGCAATTCCGTCATCCTCAGTTCGCTCGAGGAATCGACGCACGTGTACGATTCCGTGATTCTTGAAAATTCGAATTTGCAGATGGGCGTGAAGGTGCATACCGGTGCCGAGGTGCAGGGCAGCGTGCTCATGGGCCGCGTGAAGGTGGGGAGCAAGGCAATCGTAAAGTCGTCGATCGTTGCGCCCTGCTGCCATATTGAGGAAGGCGAGGTCAACAGCTCGTACATGGGCCCGCTCACGCAGATGCACCACCATTCGCTTTTGATTGCGGCGCTTTGGCCCGAAGGTTGCGGCAATATCGGTTACGGCGCAAATGTGGGCAGCAACCACACCGGCCGCATGCCCGACCAGGAAGTGATGCCCGGCCAGGGAATGTTCTTTGGCCTCGGCGTGAACGTCAAGTTTCCGGCGAACTACCGCGAGTCCCCGTTCACGATTGTCGCAAGCGGAGTGACGACGCTTCCGCAGCGTCTCAAGTTCCCGTTCTCGCTGATTCGTCCGGGCGACCCGCAGCTCATGGGAGTTCCTGCACGCCTGAACGAGATTGTTCCCGGCTGGAACTATTCGCGCAATGCCTACGCGCTCGACCGCAACCTCTACAAGTATTCCTCGCGCGGCAAGGGACTCGTGCCTTGCTCGTTTTTCGGCATTTTCAGCGTGGAGACGGTGCGTCAGGTTTTCGATGCCCGCAGCCGCCTGCAGGTGGAACAGGTGCGCGACGTGTACACTCAGGAACATATCGACGGGCTTGGCGAAAACTTCATGCGCGAACGTGTGCGCCAGAGTGCGATTGCCGCTTACGAAGATTACCTGGAGCGTTACATCCTCGACCAGATGATTTTGCTTGTGGAAAGCGACTCGGCTTTGAAATTGCAGTCTCCCCGCGAAATCCGCAAGCTCCTGACGGGAGACCTGAACAAGGAAATTTCGAGGATGGTCCGCATGCCCGAAACGCTGGACGAATTGGTCAAGCGTTTCCGCCAGCTCGAAAAGGACTGGTTCGAGAACGTGTTCCACGGCCTTGACCGCGACAACGAACGCGGCCGCAAGATTTTCGATGACTACGACAGCGCGCACCCTGTAGACAAGGGATTCCTGGAGTGGGAACGTACCCGTTTCGAGGAATCCGTGAAGCGGCTCAACAACGTCCTCAAGAATATCGACTAGGTGCCGCTTGCTGCTCTACGCATTACTTTGTATTGAAATTGTCGCACGCGTCGTTCTCGAAGTGCGCGAGTGCAGGCTGACGGGTTGCCGGTTCGGCTTTTTTGCCGTGTTGCGCCTGCTCCCGCTCGTGAACGATATCGTGCCCCTGCCCGAGAGCCGCGCGGAGGTGCCGCAATCGCGGTTTGTGAATTTTCACGAGGAAGCGCACAGGGCCCTGCATCATGCGGTCCTCCGTAACCTGGTGAAGATTGTTTTTTTGATGTGCGCCGTATGGTTCCTCGCGTCACTCCTGGTGCGCATGCAGATGCCGATTTGGCAGGCGATCCTGTGGCTGCATCTGGCGGCTATCCCGTTCCGCACTTTTTTCCATTACTACTGCTGGAACCAGGAATGCGAAGCTGACAGGTATGCGCTTTCCAAGACCGACCGCAAAATGGCGAAGGCGGCCATGCGCGACCTCTCGCTGTGTGAAATTCCCCGCACGCTGCTGTTTGCGCTAATCTACAGGGAACACCCGCCGGTGGCATTGCGCCGCAAGCGCCTCCTGAACAAGTAGGACAAGGATTTCGAAGCCTGAGTTTTTCGGGTGTTGGCCGCTAGAACGTCCAGAGCGAAACTCCCGCCATCAGGGACCAGTTCCCGCCGTTGAAATCTACGAGCAGGTTCGTGATTCCGAGCTGGAATTCTATCGTGTCCGAATACCAGTACGATATGAGGAAGTTGTTCGTGAACACGTACGGGGTCGCGAAGCTGATTTCCGGAATCGGGTCGTTGATGACGATGGACTTGTTAGGCCTGTAGACGTTGCCGTTGTAGCTGAGCGTCACGCTCTTGATGAACAGGCTTGCATAGGCACCCGCGCCGTATTGGAACACGAGCTTGTCGTTGTTATTGGTGTCCTCTATTTTTTCGAGGCTTTCGTCCTCTTTTTTTTCGTAGGCATGGTAGTTGAAGGATTCGTAGGTGAACCTCTGGAACGATTGCACGCCGAGCTCGAAATACTTCGTGTTGATTCCGAAACCGGTGGAGGCGTAGATGCCGTGATAGATTCCGAACCCGATGTTCATGGTAAAGAGCTTGCCCTTGACAAACTTGTCGATGGATCCCCACACGGGGAGATACTTTATCTTGTAGCGCGCATCGACCTCGACACTGTCCCAGTCGCCTTTATTGTAGACGCTGTCGAGCCCGATTTTTTCGGATGCCCCGATGGCGACACCGCCGCGCAGGCGCGACCCGATGGTGTTTTCGGGGAGGTGGCGGCTGATTCCCTGCATGCTCGGGCCGGGGTAGATGTCGATGGTTGCCGATTCCGCATATTCCATCTTGGTGCTCGCGCAGGCGCTCAGGGCGATTGCCGCACTTGTGACGGACAGAATCATCAGAAGCTTTTTCAAAAATCCCATGTTGGAAAGATACTTTTTTTGTCCGGTCCGTTTATTTCTTGATGCGCCCGATGGCAAGGAATGCTGCATTTACGATGAAAGCGGCGATCATCAGGAAGTCGCCCGTGTGCGTGCCGAGCGTACCAGGCAGAGGAGGGCAGAGCTTGCCTGCGAGTGCGAGCGCGCCGCCCGCGACGATTGCCGCGGCGACGAACTTCGGTTTTGCCTTGAGTCCGAGAAGTCCCCACAACACGGGTACGGTGAAGGCTCCCGCATAGACGGCAAGTGCAAGCAACAGCGTGCCGATGATGTCGGTGAACACGAGCGCGAGCAGCAGGGCCACGATGCCGTTCAGGAAAATGATGATGCGCGCCTTGAGGAGCGCCTTGTTTGCAGACCCTGCGGCGGCTTGCGGTTCGCCTATATTGAACAGTCTGCAGATGATGACCGAGCTACTCAGCAATGTGGTGTCGGCGCTGCTGAGCACTACGCTCAGGAGCGCAAGTGCCACCAGCGGGACGAGCGGCGGTGGCAAGACTGCATTCGCAATGGCCGTGATTCGGGCTCCCTGTATATCACCGAGGCTTGTGCCGAATAGAGCGAGGATCCCGATGACGAATGCGACGGGGATGAGCACGCAGGCGGCAACCGCTATGGCCTTTTTCGCGCTGTGTACGTCCTTCGCGCAGAACACGCGGCTGAAGATGTCGGGGCCGGCCGTGTACGTTGTTCCGTAGGTGAGGATGAGCAGGAAGAGGTCGAAGGGCGAAAAACCTTCGTTGAACGGGAAAGGAAGGTCTCTACTCGGGAGCACGCCCGCATCGCCCGCGCCGTTAACGAGCGCGAAGCCCGCGACAAGCACGAGCCCCGCGACAATCAGGCATGCCTGGAAAAAGTCCGTGCGCAAAATCGAAAGCTGCCCGCCCGCGAGCGTGTAGCCCGTGAACACTGCTGCCGATACGATTGCGGCCGTGGTGTATTCCATCGGGGTGAACGTCATCAGGAGTTTCGCCGCCGCGATAATCTGCGCCGCGACGATTCCTGTCCATGCAATGGGAATCACGATGGAGGCGACAGTCCGCGGCCCCTTTCCGTACAGGTTCTCCACCAGGTCGGGGAGCGTGTATTTCCCGTGCTTGTAGGCGCGTGCTGCAAACGGGATGAGCGCGAATAGCCCGATCGCTCCCGTAAGCATGAACCAGCTCGCGGCAGCGCCGAGTTTCATCCCGGAATCGATGGCGCCGATAACGGCCGACCCGCCGAGAATCGTTGCCACCAGGCTCCCGGCGACCGCCAATGCGGAGGCACCCTTGCGGGCAACGAAAAAGTCGGGAATGTCCTTGACCTTGCGCGCGCTGCGGGCCGCAATAAGCACGAGGATGACGAGGTAGATGACGAGGGCGGTGGTCATGTCGCAGGCAAAGATAGATTTTTGCTTCGGCGCCTTGCCCCTGTCGATTGTTCTACGATTTCCATTTTTTGTATATTCTTCGCCATAGAGGTTTATATGTTGCGACTTTATAGTTCCTTCGTTTCCGTTATAGCTATTCTCGCATTATGTGCCGTTCCGTCTTTCGCCTTCGATGTGAGTGTCAAGGCGAACGTGGATAACGCCCAGGTGTTCGTGGGTGACATGTTCAATTACGAAATCCAGGTGACGGCACCTGAGAACGCCATCGTGGACTTGCCTAGCTTTGTCGGGAACCTTGGCAGCTTTGAAGTCAAGGAGATGAAGAACGAGAAGGTGACCGAAGGCATGCCCAAGGGGACTGCGAAATTCGTATGGCTCGCGACGCTCAACACGTTCGTGAGTGGTGACTTCTTGATTGCGCCGCAGCAGGTGAACGCCGTGGTGGGAAGCGATACCGTGAAGGTGAATACCGACCCGGTGGCCGTGAAGGTTTCCATGCGCACTACGGGCGAGGAGACGGATATCCTGGAAGCGGAAGACCCGCTCGATGACCCGCGCCTGCCGCAGTGGCTCTACATCGTGCTGATCGTGCTGGGGGTGGTGCTGCTCGTGTTCCTCGGGTGGTTCCTGCACAAGAAATTCGCGAAGAAGGGCGAGGCTCCGCGACTCCCGCCGTACGAGGAGGCGGTACTCGCTCTCAAGGAACTCAGGCAGAAAAATTATCTCGCCGAGGGCAACCAGGGTGACTACTTCATGGCGCTCGGGTTCATTGCCCGCCGTTACATCGAACGCCGTTTCGACGTGGATATCCTGGATGCGACCGTCGCCGAGCTCAAGCAGCGCATGTCGCATGTTGCGGGCCTCCCGCAGGCCTACAAGGAATCGGTCGTGACACTCGCCGTCGAGACCGAGCCGGTCAAGTTCGCGAAGATGAAGCTCGAGGGCGAACGCTGCCGCTTCTGGGATGAATGGGCCGATAAGCTACTCGAAGATACCAAGCCCACGCCGGAAGAGGAACAGGCAAAGAAGGAAGAGCTCAAAGCCGCTGTTGATGCCGTTCGCGCCCAGCGCAAGTAAGACAATCCGGAAAGCGCAGCGAAAAAATAGCGCGCCATGCCGGGCATCCGCTGCCCCTAAATCTCTATTGTCATTCCGGTGTGCATTTGCTCTGCACGCTCGCCGAGAACTTCCCGCAATATTCCGTAGGCGCGGTCGCCGGTGCAGTGCCCTGTGTAAATCTTCTGCACGTCGAGTTCGCGTAGCCTTTCGGCGAAGGCGCGCACGCGTGCATCCGGGTATCGGAAGAGGTGGAACCCGCCGAGCAGTGCGTAAATCATTTTCCCGGGGAAGGCGTTCCCGATTTCTTTCACGATGTTGTCTGCTCCCGCGTGGCTGCAGCTGTTCATGACGAACAGCCCCTGCGGGGTATCGAACACCAGGCTCTGCTCGTGCGCGAAACTGTCGTAGCGGTATTTGCCGTTTTCTTTGACGCTCAGGTGCGCCATCTCGCCGATGCGTTCGAGCCCCGTGGTAGAATGCGGCACGAGCGTTATTCCCGGCGCAATTTCGGCATTGCCTTCCGCATAGCGGATGCGGCCCGCGAATCGCTCGAGCCATCCTTTGTGAATGCCGATGTATTCGTGGTAGCTAAATCGCCCAAAAAGCTTGTGCGTGTGGTAGCAGTTTTCGCCTGCGCCCTTCCGCAGGTAGAAGGGTGCGGTCTTATTGAGCGCAAAGAATTTCGCCATGCCGTTTGCATGGTCGTAATGCGCGTGGCTCAGCACGCCGATATCCACCTGCGAGAGGTCGATGCCCATCACTTTCGCGTTTTTTGCGAACAGGTGCGATGCGCCCGTGTCGAGCAGCACCTTGTGGCCGTCATATTCCACGTACACGGAAAGTCCCCACTCGCCAAAAAGCTTGCGCGGGCCGCACATTCCCGCGATGTTATCGATGAGAATCTGGACCTTCATTGCCGTTTGCGCCCTATTCGCAGTCGAGGCAGGTCCATTCCACCGTGCCCGAGCCGTAGTTGTTGAAGCGGGCGCGCGTGTAGCTCTCGATGTCGATGAGGAACCCGACCTTGCCCGCATTCTTGGTGCAGCAGCCGTCACAGTCGCTGTCGGCACACATGTCGTAGACGACGGCGTCGATGATGTGGCCGTTCTTGCGCAGCCTGAATGTCTTGAGCTTGTAGGTATTCCAGTCCTTCTCGTGGACGGCGATGATGTTGTGCTCGCTGACCCATTCCTCTGTCTGCTGGTCTTCGAGACCTGCGAACCAGCCTGCCCACGAACATCCGTTGTAGTCCTCGCATTCCTCGCTGCCGGGCTCCGGCCACGAGGTGTACCACGTGAGGTTTGCCTTGTTCCATACGGTATCGCCCGGAACCGCTTCCGCCGAGGAACTCGATGCGGGCAGGGTCACGCTGCTGGATTCCGGAACAGGCCCGCTTTCGCTGGATCCCGGCAGAAGCGCGTCGCTCGATTCGATGACTGCGTCGGAACTTTCCGGTGCGGGGGAACTGCTGGAACTGTCGTCACCGCAGGCGACGAGCATACCCGCGAATATGCCCGCAAGCGCGAAACCCGTGAAAGCGGCAGGGTTCATGCCGTGCAGAAACTTCTTCACAAACACTCCCGCCTCCTTAAAGCGTCTTCCCGTCGCTGAAGGCGTTCCCGACGCGGCGTTCCATCACGTAGTAGCCGTGGCCTGCGGAATCGTAGCACACCGGCGCGAGTTTTTCTACGGAGAGCTTGCCGTCAGCGTCCAGCACGGATTCGTCGGCGGTCACGTTCACGATTTCTCCGAGCAGGAGTTCCGAATCGTCGTCGTAGCTCACCATCCTGCATTCGAGCGCGAGCGGGAGTTCCGCGATGAGCGGGGCGTCAACCTTATCGCTCCTGACCGCGGTGAGTCCCGACTTTGCGAACTTGTCGGCAACCTTGTTCCCGCTGGTTATGCCCAGGTAGTCGATGGCCTTGATGTCTTTCGCGGTCGCCATGCTCACGGTGAATGCCTTGCGCGCCTTGATGTTCGGCACGGTCTTGTGCGATGCTGCCACGTAGATGGCCACCTGGTTCGAGTCGCTCACCGAGCCCCATGCGGCGACCATCGCGTTCGGCGAACCGTCTTCGTTGTAGGTGCCAATGACGAGCGTGGGTTGCGGGTACAGGTAGGTTTTTACTCCGAGATCTTTGCGCATTTGAAAACTCCTTTTTTTTACAAGATATAAAACTATTTGCACGAAAATTATATACTTTTCCTTAAAAACGATTTTCAAAGGAGTTCTTATGACTGTAGGAATTGTCATCGCCGTCGTCGTGGTCATTCTCGTCGTGTGTTTCATCTCCATGTACAATGGCCTGGTGAAGCTCCGCAACAACCGCGAGAATGCCTTCGCGAATATCGATGTGCAGCTCAAGCAGCGCTTTGACCTGGTGCCGCAACTCGTGAATACCGTGAAGGGCTATGCCACCCACGAGAAGGAAACTCTCGATAAGGTGACATCTGCCCGTGCCGCCGCGATGGGTGCCACCACGGTCGACGAGAAGGTTGCCGCCGACAAGGCCCTTACCGGTGCGCTCGCCGGGCTCCGCGTCTCCCTCGAGGCATACCCGGAACTCAAGGCGAACCAGAACTTCTTGCAGTTGCAGACGGAACTTTCCGATATCGAGAACAAGCTTTCTGCCGCACGTCGCTTCTTCAACTCCGCCACCCGCGAGTTCAACAACGCCTGCGAGGTATTCCCGAGCAATATCATCGCCGGCATGTTCAACTTCAGGCGTGCTCCCATGTACGAGGCGTCCGAAGGCCGCGAGACCCTCAACAAGGCTCCCGAGGTGAAATTTTAGACGAAAGAACGGACTTACGGTCCTATAGACTAAAGACGAAAGGAACGATGTAAAAAAGCCTTTGTCTTTCGTCTATCGTCTTTCGCCTATCGTCTAAGCTATGAAGTACGTCGGTATCCAGACCCAGATTTGGCGGAATAACCGCAATACGGTTATCCTGCTTTTCATGTTCCCGCTGCTCCTCTTGGGAATGGTCTTTGCGACCATCATGGCGCTCGACTGGCTCGGGTTCTTCTGCTGGAACGGCGTATGTTCCGATGGCCTGCAGGCGACCGAGTTCCACTGGGATGTCGTCTGGCAGTATTTCCTCGATGCGGTGCCGTACACGCTTGCGGTGACGGGAACGTGGTTTATTATCGCGTATTTCACGAACACCTTCATTATCCGGCATGCGACGCACGCGCGCCCGCTGGAACGCAAGGAGAACGTGCGCGTCTACAACATCGTAGAAAACCTCTGCATCGCGGGTGGCATCGAGATGCCGCGAATAAACATCGTCGAGGATTCGAGCCTCAACGCGTTTGCGAGCGGTATCGATATAAAGTCGTATACCATCACGCTGACCACGGGCATCATAGACAAGCTGGACGATGCGGAACTCTCGGCGGTCGTGGGGCACGAACTCACGCACATCAAGAACCGCGATACGCGCCTGATGGTGGTGTGTATTGTTTTCGTGGGCATATTCTCGATGCTCATGAATGTCTCCCTGCGGCTCCTGAGCGGTGCCATGCGCGCCCCGCGTAGCAGGAGTAGTCGCAAGAATGGCGGGGGAGGCATTATTATCGTTTTGCTTGTCGTCCTGGTGTGGTCGGTTATAGGCTATTTTTTCAGCACCATGACGCGTCTTGCCATTTCGCGCAAGCGTGAGTACGTCGCCGATGCGGGTGGCGCCGAACTCTGTGGCGACCCGCTCGCACTCGCTTCTGCCCTAAGGAAGATTTCTGCGGATCCGGGCCTTGCCGATGTAAAACGCGACGATATCGCGCAGCTCTACGTGATTCATCCGGACGAGGAATTTGACAACGAGATGGGTCTCAAGGGTCTCGTCGCGAAGGCGAACATACTGTTCTGCACGCACCCCGACACTCCGGAGCGCATCAAGCTTCTGGAACAGTTCTAGTGCTGCTGTCGGGATGGCTAAAAAATTTTTTGGGTTATTTTGAAATTGTCATT
Organism: Fibrobacter sp. UBA3718; assembly: GCF_002371935.1. Lineage (NCBI taxonomy): Bacteria > Pseudomonadati > Fibrobacterota > Fibrobacteria > Fibrobacterales > Fibrobacteraceae > Fibrobacter > Fibrobacter sp. UBA3718. The sequence goes on from NZ_DFHR01000020.1 coordinate 20,539, forward strand.
TTCTGACACATAATAAATGTATCTTTCTTTGTGTGAAAAGAGAGGTTTATTATGTTTAAAGAAAAAAAGTTGACCGATGGAATTTTCCGTGTCGCACTGATTGCGCTTGCGTCGTTCGTCTTCATTGCCGCGAATGTCGCTTTCGAGAGTGCGATTTTCGGCATCCTCGCGAGCGCATTCTACGTGTACGAGGTCGCCCGCATCTGACACGGGGCTTAGCGCTTCTTGACTTGCCTTACCGCGGGTGTGAACCGCTTCGGTTTGGCATTTAGCTTTCGGCCCTGCACGTCGAACCGGCAGGCATCTTGCTGCTCCAAACCCAGCGCATCTTGCCCCGCGAAATCGCGCGCATCCTGTTCCCGAGAACTGCCGGCACTCCGCACGAATCCCTTCCCGCGAATAGCCGTTGTGGAATCGTTTACTTCGGGCACCTTCAAGATGCCTTCCTTTATAATCCTCGCGAGTTCTTTCGCGCCGGTCGCATTCGGGTGCACGCTGTCGGCAAGGAACCATTCGGGCGTATTGAATTGCGAATGCAGGTCGATAATCTCCACGCCCTTTCGGGTCGCGACTTCTTCGATGATGGGGTTGATCTGGTTCACGATTGCGGTGTCCATGATGCCCCACTCGCAGTTGTTGGAATAGGGCTGTAGCGTCGCGATGACCCTCGGGCTTGTCGTAAGGTGCATGAAGGTGTCGAGCAGCGCCTCGTAATCCTTGTAGAGTTGTTCCTTCTCGTACTGCCCGTAGTTGTAGTTGTATCGGGGCTGTCCGTTCTCGATGCAGTTATTCGTGAAGAACTTGCTGTCGTTTGTCCCGAGCTCTATGACGACTATCTCGGGATTGAACGCGAGGGCCGCCTTGAACTTGTCGGTGTTCCAGTAGCTCATGTTGTCGCCCGGGCCCTTGTTCGCGAACGTCATGGAAGAAACGCCGAAGTTCTGCACCTTGTAGCTGTCGCCCAGCATTTCTTGCAGGTGGTCGGGGTACTTTTTCTGGTCCCAGATTCCGTATCCCTCGGTAATGCTGTTGCCGACGCACGCCACGCGCGTTTGCGCGCTTGCGGTGCACGTGAATCCCGCGATTGCCGCGAGCGCGACCATCATGGCCCTATAATTCTTTCCAAACATCATGTCCATAATATAATATTGCGAAGGCGGGAATGCCACGGCGAACGATGCGGCCCGCAAATCGCCGGTGTGCCATGTACAACAAGGGCCCCGCGCATCGCGGAGCCCTTCGTAAAGGTCTAGGCCGTGGTGGCGATTAGTATTTATCCTTCAGGACCTGCGGACATTCCACTTCTTCGTAGTTGTGCAGGGGGTTGCCCGCCGCATGCATGAATCCGGCGAGGAACAGGCAGCCTTCCTTGGCCTGGCTGTCGTTGCTGAATGCGCTGTTGCATTTTTCCTGGAGGCAGGTGAGGGTCTTCGAGGCGTTGTACTTGGTTTCCTTTTCGCAGTCGGAAAGCAGGCCGCCATACTGTTCGGAGTTGCCCGGTATGTTCCAGCCCATTTGGCCACAACCGTTGAACGCGCCGAAACCGCCGCCCGGGATCATGATGTCGAACTGGCCTTGGTTCACGTCGCCACCGATGTTGGTCACCATGATGATGAGCTTCTTGTCCTTGATGGCCCTGTGGTTTGCATCGGTGGAATATTTGCCTTTGCCGGTGAAGGTGAGCTGGAAGCATTTACCACAGTCACCGCCGTTGCTTGCGGGCACTGCCGCGAAGGCGAAGCCCATTTCGTCGCAGCCGTCGACAGTGAACGGAACCTGGCTCGTGCAGGTCATGAGTCCTCCGCCGCTGCATACGCTTCCGCCACCCCAGTCGGTGCTTTCGGTCTTGCCCTTGTTGGTGCACTGCTTGGAGTAGTTGCCGTGTGCGTGTTCCGGCCAGGAGCAGTGGGGCTTGCAGCAGTCCCAGTAGCGGGTTGCCCAGCCCTCACCCTTGGCGCCGTTCTTTTTCTGGATATTCGGGCATCCGCCGGCGGGCTTGGAAGAGGAGCTGCTCTGTACGGAGCTGGAGGACTTTGCGCTGCTCGAGGAGGATTTCGCGCTGCTCGATGACTGCACGGAACTGGAAGAGGCTACGCTGCTCGAGGAGGGCGGAAGCGCGGAACTCGACTCGATGATGGGCGCTTCGCTGGAACTGGACACGATGACGGGATCGGGCTGTTTCGTGAACTTGTCTCCCGGGTTCAGGACCGGGAGGGCTCCGATGTCGCCGCCGGTCGTAAGCACCGTGACGCCGTCCAGGGAGATGATGTTCATGGTGGCGAGATCCAGGTTTGCGATATAGTTGCCGTCCGGGTCGGTGACTACGCAGGAGGTGGCGCCTTCGGCGGCGGGGTAGATGAGGTAGTCGCCGGTGTTGTCGATCAGGTGCCAGACGGGGCCCGCGATGGTGTAGATTGTCGTGTTCTTTTCGAGCTTGGCGAGCGTGGCGACATCGACATTGCCGGAAATGGGCGTCCCCTGCAGGTCGGAAATCACGCCGATGGAGGTCCCCTCGAGAAAGCTGATTGTGCCGATGAGGTCGCCCTGCGCGTTCGTCACGCGTCCGTCAGGGTAAATAATATAGTCGGCATCCGTCTGCAGGAGCCAGGCTTCCGATGTGACTAGGTATTCGGGCTGCTTAGGGCCGGAAGGGGTTTCGTCGGAGCAGTTCCAGGCGATTGTGAGGGCGCCGGCCAGCATGAGGGACTTAAAAATTAGATTCTTCATGGGTTTTCCTTTCTTATCCCTATTCCACACCGAGACAAAAAATAGTTTATGTGACCGAATAATGCTTGTAAAAAATGGAGTAACAACAATTTAGGCGTTCCTGCATTGTTCTCGTTCGCAATGCTCGGACTGGAATGTAAACTGAATGTAAAATTATTTATTGTAAAAATAAAATTACAAAAATAGTGCTTGCTTGCGTTGCGGGCCTGGCGGTTCTTGTCACAATGGTGAATTGTTTGTTGATAACTTGAAGGTATCCTTTGTTTAAAAACATTGAAACTTTGAAATTCGGCGAATTTCGCCACTTTCGAAACGGGCTCCTGATGACTCCGCTTTTCGGTTCGCGAAAGCCGCGCGGGCTGTTGATAACTCCCTCTTTTTTGTGATTTTCGCAAAAAATCAAAGAAAAAAACTTGCAAAATTATTGGCATTTACTAAATTTGTGGCTCAATTTCGGAGAGTACCGCTTCCTATGCTTTCCGATGTAACGGAAGTCATTGGGACTTCTTGACTTGAAGCGATAAACCTTCTGCTGAAGAAGAGGAATAAAATGGCAAAAGAACATTTTGACAGAAGCAAGCCGCACTGCAACATCGGCACCATCGGCCACGTTGACCACGGCAAGACCACTCTGACCGCCGCAATCTGCACGACTCTCGCAGCCCGCGGCCTCGCCGCCGCCAAGCGTTTCGACGAAATCGACAACGCCCCCGAAGAAAAGGCCCGCGGCATCACGATCAACACTTCGCACGTGGAATACACCACTGCCAACCGCCACTACGCCCACGTCGACTGCCCGGGGCACGCCGACTACGTGAAGAACATGGTGACCGGTGCTGCCCAGATGGACGGCGCCATCCTCGTTGTGGCCGCCACTGACGGCCCGATGCCCCAGACCCGTGAACACATCCTCCTCGCTCACCAGGTGGGCGTGCCGAAGATTGTCGTGTTCATGAACAAGGTCGACATGGTCGACGACGCCGAGATCCTCGACCTCGTCGAGATGGAAGTCCGCGAACTTCTCTCCAAGTATGACTTCGACGGCGACAACACGCCGATCATCCGCGGTTCCGCCCTCAAGGCCCTCGAAGGCGATCCCGCCTACCAGGACAAGGTCATGGAACTCATGGACGCCTGCGACTCCTACATCCCGCTCCCGCAGCGCGATACCGAGAAGCCGTTCCTGATGCCGATCGAAGACGTGTTCACGATTACCGGCCGCGGCACCGTCGCCACGGGCCGTATCGAGCGCGGCGTCGTTCACCTGAACGACAAGGTCGAACGCGTCGGCCTCGGCGAGACGACCGAATACGTGGTCACCGGCGTTGAAATGTTCCGCAAGCTCCTCGACGACGCCCAGGCGGGCGACAACGTCGGCCTGCTCCTCCGCGGCGCCGAAAAGAAGGACATCAGCCGCGGCCAGGTTCTCGCCGCTCCGAAGTCCGTGACTCCGCACACCGAATTCAAGGCCGAGATCTACGTCCTGACGAAGGACGAAGGCGGCCGCCACACGCCGTTCATGAACGGCTACCGTCCTCAGTTCTACTTCCGCACCACCGACGTCACCGGCACGATCCAGCTGCCCGAAGGCGT
>NZ_DFHR01000011.1:0-3627 GCF_002371935.1 Fibrobacter sp. UBA3718
TTCGAGCTGGATGTCGAATTTCAGGTCGTAATCGCTGTTGAGCCTGAGTTTTTCCAGGTCCGCGTATTTTTGCAGGATGTCGATATCTTCCTGGATGGCGATGGTCTTGTCGGATGTCTGGTAGAGTGTGATGCGGAGTAGTTTCGAAAGCTTTGACATGGCTTCTTCGGCGCGTTTCGGGTCTATCGAGATGAGTGCCGAGATGTTGTTCAGGGTGTTGAATAGGAAATGCGGGCTGAGCTGGTTCTTGAGAAAATCCAGTTCGTATTGCAGGGCCATGCTTTTTTGTTCGCGTTGCAAAAAGCTTCGCAAAGTATGCCTTAGGACAACGTTATATAGAACGCTGATGATGCAGACGAATCCCACAAGGATAGAAAACAGGACGACGGTCAGGAAGGTAAAGTGGCCGCCCTTCATATTCGAAAAGCAGAACGAGGTAAAGAAGTAGGTTATGCCTTCGTCGGGACTCCGTTCCAGGAGGAAGAACGCGACTTCGCGGACAAACAGGGCTCCGATGACGAGCAGGGAGTTGTGTATAAAGAACGGGATGTAGTTTTTTTTGAAAATGCAGCTGGGAACCAGGAATTTCTGGTTGATGAAGAAAATGAGTGTTGTGGTAATCAGGGGAACGTAGAATCCGACGACGCCCCTCGCGTTGATCTTGGGCGAAGTGATGTTGGAGGGGTCGAGGTAGGTGGCGAGCGGGAACAGGAGAATGAAAAGCCAGATCAGGAGAAGCGGCACGAAGGGGGGGATGGGGTAGTTGAAGGACTTCTTTTCTTCGCGGAGGAGGTCGTTGATGATCTTCTCGCTACGCCGGAAACTTGCTTCCTGCATGCCTTCGAACGTCCCGCGCTTGGTCTCGATGAAGTTTGTAACGGCTTTTGCGGTTCTTTTTATGGTCATACGTCCAAAATTAAGTCAAAAAATGCGTTTTGGAAGGGTGTATGTGACATTTTCATGACGAAAATGCGGAAAAAAGCGACAAAAAACCAATTTAACTTTTGCGAACGGCTTTCCCGATAATGACACAGTAAAGGGAAATCGGAGGTAAATTTGTATACGTAAAGCAAATGACAACACGCAACAGCAGAGGTTTATCATGATTACGAATACACGCAATAGGGAAGAAAGGGATAGCTACTTTCAGTACCTGAACGAGATTTCGAAATATCCCCTGCTGACCAGGGCGCAGGAAACGCTGCTGCTCAAGAAGATCCGCCAGGGGAGCCGCGAGGCGATGGATATGCTGGTTAAATCCAACCTGCGCTTCGTGGTGAATATTGCGAATCTCTATAAGGGACAGGGCATCGAAGTGGGCGAACTCATCAGCGAAGGGAACCTCGGCCTTATGGAAGCCGCGCGCCGTTTCGACCCGGACCAGAAAATCAAGTTTATCAGTTACGCCGTGTGGTGGGTCCGCCAGAACATCACCCGCGCAATCGCCGAGAAGGGCCGCATGGTCCGCATCAGCGCCGAAAAGGAACTTGTGCTCCGCCGTTTCAACAAGAAGGGTGGCAAGCTCCGTCAGGTCGTGGGCGGCAGCTACGTGCTTGACCCGGAAAGCCTCGCCGGAGTGTCCAAGTACAAGGGCGATGCCATCGAGAAGATTCTCATGATGGGTTCCAAGACCACCTCTCTCGACACTCCCGTCGGAGAAGATGGCGATGTTACCCTCGGCGAGACGCTTGCTTCCGTGGATGCCGGCACCGACGCCCTTGCCGAACGCAAGAACTGCGGCGACATCTACGAAAGGGTGATGCGCGAGAACCTCACCAAGCAGGAACGCGACATCCTCAAGCTCTACTACGGTTTTTCTGTGGATTCCGACTTGAACCTCAAGGAAATCGCCCCGATGGTCGGGCTTTCCAAGGAAAGGGTTCGCCAGCTCAAGGAATCCGCACTGGCCAAGCTCAAGACTGAACAAATTCATCGGATCTTGAACGAAGCCGCTTGATTTTTCTACTCTCTCTCCTTTTTTTTCAAAAACCGGTCCTTTTGGGCCGGTTTTTCCCGTTTTTGGCATGTTTCTTTAGCCTAGAAATTGTATTTTTCAGTCATGAATTTCAATTTTTCCCGAATCCCATTTGTGCTTGCCCTTTCGGCAATGACGTTCTCCTTTGCCGCGGGCGATACGAAGACGCCTCCCGGCGACTTTTACGATGAAGTATCCCGCCTCAACAAGGTGCTTTCCGAGGTGAACCGCAAGTACGTGGAGGACGTGAACCCCACGGAACTGACCGATGCCGCCCTGAACGGCATCCGCGACATCCTCGACCCGCATACGACGGTGTTTACCCCGAAGGACTACGAGGGCCTCAAGGTCTCGATGGAAGGCAAGTTCGGCGGCGTGGGCATCACCATCAGCCTGCGCGACAACATCTTGACTGTGATTTCCCCTCTTTCCGGGACTCCGGCATTCAGGCTCGGTATCCGCGCCGGCGACCGCATCCGAAAGATTGACGGCAAGGACACCAAGGGCCTCTCGCTCGACGACGCCGTGAGCAAGCTCCGTGGCAAGATCGGGACCGACGTGACGGTTTCCATCGAACGCGAAGGTGTCGCCGACTTGATGGAATTTACGATTACCCGTGCCGAAATCGTGGTGCATGCCGTTCCCTATTATGGAATGGTTTCGAAGGATATCGGCTACATCAAGCTCGCGACCTTCAGCGACAAGACGACGAGCGACGTGGAAAACGCCATCCGCGGCCTCAGGAAGCAGGGCATGAAGAAGCTCGTGCTCGACATGCGCTACAATCCGGGTGGCCTTTTGAACCAGGCTATCGAGATTAGCGAACTATTCCTCAAGCAGGGCAACGTGATTGTCTCTACGCTCGGCCGCACGCAGCGGACCGAGAGCCGCGCCCGCCGCGACGGCATGCTTGCCCCCGATGTCCCGATGGTGGTGCTTGTGAACCAGGGCTCCGCGAGCGCTGCAGAAATCGTCTCCGGTGCGCTCCAGGACTGGGACCGCGCGCTTGTCATCGGCAAGACCTCGTTCGGCAAGGGCTCGGTGCAGACGATTTTCCCGCTCGACAACCAGGGGAACGCGCTTAAGCTTACGACGGCATTCTACTACCTGCCCTTCGGCCGCTGCATCAACAAGCCTGAAAACGGCATCAAGGGGCTCAAGCTCATGGAAGAGGAATCCGAGGACGATGGCGACAAGGCCGCTGCGGATTCCGCAAAGAAGGACACCGTCGCACGCGATACGTTCTACACGAACAACGGACGCATGATGTTCGGCGGTGGCGGCATCACTCCCGACGTGGATATCGAACTCTCTCCGATGCCGTGGGTGGTGCAGGTGCAGGAACGCATGGCCATGTACTTCAAGTTTGCCGTGAAGGTGCGCCCGCAGCTTGACAAGGCCGGAGTTAAGGTCGATGCCGACTGGGTGGTGCCGGATTCCCTCTATGCACAGTTCAAGGAATTCTGCATGAAGGATACGACTTTCATGAAGGTAAAGAGCAATGCCCTCGTGGGCGTGGACCAGCTCGAGAAGAGCATCGTGCGCGAACAGAACTACATGGGCGACAGCGCGAAGACGGTTTCCGATACGACTCTCGCCGCGCGTCTTTCGGATATGCGCAAGGCCCTCGAGGCAAAGCGAGATGCCCAGTT
>NZ_DFHR01000026.1:0-36623 GCF_002371935.1 Fibrobacter sp. UBA3718
CTTGTAAGAATGTTGACGCCGGTCTCTTCGTGTTCCTGAGCGACACTTATTGTCCCCACTACGCTATCCGACGGATCAACGGAATTGCTACAGGCGGCAAGCAAAAGTCCGAAGATTAATATGCTGAGAAATTTTTTCATTGTACAATCCAAGACAAAGTTGTCTTAAATGAATATAAATTTTTTTGAATCCGATACCAATAGGGGCGTGTAAATATTTCTTTGTGGGTGGTGGGGAAAAAAAAATCCGGCTTTGAACCGGATTTTTTAGTAGCGGGGGCAGGACTTGAACGCTGCGACCTTCGGGTTATGAGCCCGACGAGCTACCAACTGCTCCACCCCGCGTCGAGGTTGGCTCCATATATAGAAATTTGAGCCTGATTTGTCAAGGGCATGAGTGCTTTTTTAGCGAAAATAAGCGAAAAAACGCATTTTTCCTGAAAGATGCTCGTCTGCTCCCCAAAGAGGATAACTCTACTAAGGCAACAACTTGCCAAGTATTGTATAGCGAGCATGGCGAACGCATGCGCTACACAAATTTTTTCAAGATGTGCTTGCTCGAGACGAAGTAGTCGATTCCGCTGATGATGGTGATGGCGGTGATGATTCCCATGACTATTTTCGGGAAGATGTCCCAGATGTCACCCAGGCCGGGGACGAACGCTCTCACCGGGTCGATGGCGCCGAGGAGGATCGCCACGATGCCGATTCCCTGGAGCGCGGTCTTCCATTTGCCGCTCCTGCGTGCTGGCATGATGAGGCCTTCGCTTGCGGCTAGCGTGCGGAGCGTCTCCACGCTGGATTCACGGAAGTAGATGAGCGCCACCATCCAAACGGGGGCGTATCCCGTGGCGATGAAGCACATGAATATCGTCATGTTGGAAATCTTGTCGCTGAACGGGTCGAGGTACTTGCCGAGCGTGCTCACTTCGCCCATGGCGCGGGCGAGTTTCCCGTCCAGAAAATCGGTGAGCATGAACCCTAGAACCATCGCAAGCGCAAGCACCTTGAAAACAAGGCTGTTGTTGCTGTAGTCGAGGTCGTTGTCGTAGAAGAAAACCCAGAGGAAGAACGGGGTCAGCACGATGCGGCTCATCGTGAGCTGGCTTGCAATCGAAAGGGGCTTGCGGTGTGCAGGGTCGCGGTAGTACCAATAGGCGTAGGCGACGGTGGAGGCCGCAATCAGCAGGATGGTCGCCACCATGCAAATTTGTTGGTAATCTTCGAGATTCAACAGATAAACGGCCATCGTTATGGTGGTGGCGATGCTTGCCATCTTGCTCCAACGCTTCTTGCGGGGGAGGGACTTGCCTTCGCGCAGAACTCCGAGCGAGAAGAGCGTGTGGGCGATGAGCCTTGCAAGCAGGACGGCGCAGCCGACGCCCAGGAGCTTTTCGGCATGCTCGTTCTGCATCAAATCTCGCACGAAGATGCTTGTCATCACGGCAAACGACAGGAATCCGTCGATGACATTCAGCCATAGCCTGTAGTAAGGTTTCTCGATTTCCTGGCTACGCAGCTGGTAGAGATTCACCCAGCCCATGATGAGGGCGATCGCGACAAAGGCACAGGCTGTTTTCGCCATGCCGTTCCAGATGAAAAAGATGACGCATACGAAGACCAGCGCCCTGAGGACGCTCCAGACGCGCGAACGGAGTCGAACATCGGATGGCTTTTCGTTCATTGGTTATTCTCCAAAAGTTGTCTTGCGTGTTCCCGAACTGTTTCGGAGTCGCCGCCAAGCATGCGCACCAGCTCTTCGATTCGTCCCTCGCGGTCTAGTTCCCTGACCGACGTGAAGGTTCGACCTTCGATTTCGTCCTTGCTCACTGCTAGCTGGTTCTTGGCCCGGCTTGCCACCTGATGCAGGTGTGTGATGGTAAGGACCTGGTGGTGCTTCCCGAGGCTTCGGAGGGCATCGCCGATGGTGTTGCCGACTTCTCCGCTTATTCCGGAATCCACTTCGTCAAAAATTAGCAAAGGAACCTTGTCGAGGTCGGCCATGACGCTCTTGATTGCAAGTAAAACGCGGCTAAGTTCGCCTCCCGACACGGCCTTCTGCAGACTTTTCTCGCCTTCGCCCGGGTTCGGTGCCAGCATGAACTCGATTTTTTCGGTCCCGTTCGGGCTAAGCGGTTGGGACTCGATGTGGGTCTTGAATACGGCTTTGGGCATCCCGAGGTTCTGGATGGTGGTCTGCACGGCGGAATCGAAACGGCATGCGGCTTCGGCTCGCTTGGCGCTAAGCTCCTTGGCGAGATTCTCCAGTTCGGCGAGGATTTTCTTTTCTTCTTTCGCGAGCTCGGCGAGGTCGGAATCCAGGTTTTCGAGGCTCTCCAGTTCGCTTTTGCGCTTGGCCGTTAGTTCGATGAGGCCCACTACGTCCGTGCGGTATTTGCGCTTCAGCTTCTGGATGTTTGCAATCCTGGAGTTTGCGCGGTCGATTTCGGCGGGGGAGAGCGATTTTGCGGGAGAGAGCCTGAGCAGGTCCTTGCAAACGCTTTCGAACGGGTCGGCCACTTCGGCGAGCGAGTTCAGGTGTTCCTCGTAATGCGGAATTTTCGAGGCGAGGAATCGCATCCGGGCCTGGAGAATCTGCACCTGGTCGAGGAGCCCGTTGTCACCGCTGAGAATGCCCTGAATCTCATCGAGAATGCGCCTTTCCGCTTCTCCCTTGCTTGCTACGCTCACCTTTTCTTCGAGTTCTTCCTCTTCGCCTTCGCGCAGTGCCGCTTTCGAAAGCTCGTCAAACTGGAATTTGAGAAAGTCCTTCTGGGCGGCGAGGTCTTTGGCGTGTTCTTCTGTTTCGCGGATGCGTGTAAGGATATCGTTCCATTTGGCCCATGTTTCGCTATATGCTTCAAGCAGTTTGCCGTTCCCCGCATAGTCGTCGAGCATCTGCGTATGGGTGCGCGTGTCGCGGAGCAACAGCTGCTCGCTCTGCCCGTGCATCTGGATGAGGTGTTCGCCGATTTCCTGCAGGTCGGCCTGGTTGACGACGTCTCCGTTGACGCGCGTGCGGCCCTTGCCGTTCTCGAGAATTTCGCGGCGGATGATGAGTTCGTCGTCGCTGTCGATTCCAAGGTTCTCGATGATTTCTTTGACCTTCGGTTCCTGGCTGATGTCAAAAATGCCTTCGATGACGGCCTTGCTTTCGCCGGCGCGGACCATCGAAGCCTGGGCCTTGTCGCCGCAGACCATGCGGAGAGCCTTGAGCAAAACGGACTTGCCTGCGCCAGTTTCGCCGGTAATGGCGGTAAAGCCGTTGCGGAACGGGACTTCGGCGTGGCTGATAAGCGTGAAACCGCTGATGGATAGTTGCTTTAACATACGTTTACTAAACTAGAAAAAATGCGGTGTCGAAAAATGACATCCCGTCGCAGGGCGTGAAGGCTATTTTTCGAATTCGATGACGCTCCGGTAGATGGGCCTGCCTTCTTTCCGGTATTTGCGCTCGAAGCCGGTTGTGATTCCTTCGGTGGGTTCTGCGGTGTTGCGCTCAATGACCTTGCAGGTGGGGAAGGCGTCGAAGGTCTCGAGTGCAATCTCGTTGTATTCCTTGTGGTCGGTTCCCCAGTAGAACAGACGCTTGCCGGGCTTGAGGCAGCGCGCGACCTCGGTCAAAAAGTCGGGACGCAGCAGGCGGTTCTTGTGGTGGCGTTCCTTGGGCCACGGGTCGGGGAAATACATGTGGAACGCATCGACGGTGCAGTCCTTGACGGCATCGCGCAAGAAATAAAATACGTCTCCTCGCAGCATGGCTGCATTGCCCTGTGCGATGACTCTGCGCTTTTCCATGCGCTCGATGGCAAATGCGGCCCAGGTGTAGTCCCATTCGCTTCCCATGATGAAGTAGTCTGGATGCTTTTGGGCATAGTCTGTCATGAAGTTGCCCTTGCCGCTTCCGATTTCGACTTCGATGTGCCCGTTTTCGTTAGGGAACATGTCCTTCCAGTTGAAGTCGAGCTTGTGGGGGAGGCCGTCTGCGGTCTTGATGGGCTTGCGGTCGCCGTTCGTGCGGAAAACGTAGTGCCAGAGCCCCTTGAGTTCGGGGTCCTCGTTTAAATCGCGGTAGAATTCGGGAATGACGACTTCCCTTTCGCGTTTCTGTCCTTCGTTCCCGCTGGTTTCCATCTTTTCCTGATTATCATCCATCGTTTTCTGTAGCCTTTGTCTTGAACCTTAAATGAATGCGACGACTCTATCCCGGAACCTTTCCGGAATTTCTTTTTCTAGGGTTTCTAGGATATGCTTTTCGGAATACTTCATTGAAAAATGAGTGAGCACGATCTGTTTGCACTTGACTTCGTCTCCCTGTTCGTTCAGGGCTTTTACGATGTTGTTCAGGTGCGTGTGGCCTTTTTTGTGGGCCATGGATTCTTCGTCCTTGTCGAGGAAGGTGCATTCGGTGACGAGGACCTTGGACTTGAATACCTGCGGGTTGTCTCGGAGAGTGTCGCCCATGCAGTCGCCCGTGAAACTCAAGAGGGGGTCGAACACTTCGCGAGTGATTTCAACACCGTTCTTGCGCAGTTCGATAATTTCCGCTGCGGATTTTCCCAGAAACTCGTCCTTCAATTTTTTCTTGTGCAGGTAAAGAGTCGCTCCCATCGCGGGAATGGAATGCCTCACTTCGAAAGCTTCCAGCACGAGATCCTTGCGGTAGCGCAGCGCAATGCGTTCGTGAGCCTTGACCGGGACAATCTCGGGATAGCGGAATTTCTGTTCGCCGACGCCTTCGAACATGGCCTCCGCCTTGATCCACGCTTTCGCTCCTTCGCTGATTTCTTCGGGCAGGTAGTAGACGCTGTCGCGTTCTACACCCATCATCTTGCGTAGGCTGTTGTGGCGCATGAGGCAGCGGGCATGGTCTCCGTGTGCATGCGTGAGGAACACGTGGTCTAGCGGAATGGCGGTAAGGGGGCATTCGCCCATGTCGACGCAGAAATCCAGTTCCGGGAACTGAAGGTAGGTCGCAAGACCCGAAATCGAGAAACCCTGGATAGAGGAACAGGCCGCCTGTAGGTGGTTCTGCCTTAGCGCGTTGTGTATGTTCTTGTTTGTACTTGTCACGATTTTACCGAGTGCAAATCTAGAAAAAAAGCCTCCGCACTATCGGTGCGGAAGCTGGTGATAAACCGTTTTCGCGTTCGGGCTAAAGTCCCCTGGAGGCTTTGTCCGCTGCGATAATATTCTCGAAATCCTCGCAGCTCATGCGTTCGATGTTATTACCCATAGCCCTGTTACGGGTTCTCGCATTGCCCTTCAGTTCGGGGATGCGGAAGCAGAATTCATGCGTACCGCCGAGATCGGTCGGGATTCCCATCTTGAAGATTCGGGTCCTCTCCTTCGATTCCCTGTTGTAGATTTCGTGGTAGTCGTAGTTGTTCTTGATTCTTTCGAGGCGCTTTTCCTGGTTGAAGAGGATCTCGTTTACGATAGGGCCGTCCAGGTAGAGCGGAAGCGAGTTCTGGAAGCGGAGTTCAAGCTTGTTGCCTGTTTTTACAATGGATGTCTCGCTCGGCTTGATGAGGTAGCGCTGTTGCGGGATGTTCTTGTAAGCCTTGTTGTGGGCCTTGCGGACACCGCACATTTCGCGCATGTCCGGGTTCGCTACAAAGTCGATGTCACGGCAGATGGGCGGGAGGTTGGTCGGAACCTCGAGGTCGTCGCCGTTGGACGAACCGGCACAGCCGGAAAAGAATGTCAGGGAAGCGAGAATCGCAGTAAGCTTGATGGCGAAAAATTTCGATTTCATGCTTCAAATATAATTTTTCTAATCAAAAAAACGTCTGTTTTATTTTTTTTCATGAAAAAAAAGCGTTTTTTTCGTTTGTCTGGGGGAAAACGCTTTTTATGAAAATGAAAATTTACAAAGAAAGACTCGTTTTTTGGGGGCTAATCTGTTTTTTTCCAGAGTGTCATTTTTTCGACCAAATAAAAAATTATCTTTATCCAGGATTGATTTGGGTATAGACGGTACAAGATGAATATATATAGTTGGAACGTGAACGGAATCCGCTCGGCGATAAAGAAGGGGTTTGAAAATTGGTTCAATGCGACCAGCCCTGATATCCTCTGCCTGCAGGAAGTCCGTGCAGACGAAGACCAGGTTCCCGATTCTATTCGCAATCGCGAGGGCTACTTCTCTTACTGGAATCCCTGCCGTCGCAAGAAGGGGTACAGTGGAGTGGCCATATTCACGCAGATTGAACCCGATTCCGTGAATTACGGTTTCGATATTGAGGAGTTTGACGAAGAAGGCCGCGTGCTCCAGCTTGTCTTTCCGGACTGGGTGCTCAACAGCATCTATTTCCCGAACGGAGGGTCCGGCGAGGATCGTCTGGACTACAAGCTCCGCTTTTATGACGCTTTTCTCGAAAACAGCAGGCGCTGGATTGCCGATGGCAAGCACGTGGTCACGGTTGGCGACTACAACACCTGCCATAAGGAAATCGATATCGCGCGCCCGAAAGAAAATGAAAACGTGAGCGGCTTCTTGCCAATCGAACGCGCCTGGATGGACAAGTACGTGGAAAACGGATTTGTCGATTCGTTCCGCAAGCTTCACCCCGACGAACGCGACCGCTACTCCTGGTGGTCGAACCGCTTTGGAGCCCGAGCTCGCAACGTGGGATGGCGTATCGATTACGCCTTCGTGGACGAAGGCCTCGCCCCGAACATTGTAAATGCAGACATCCATTCTGAAGTGCAGGGCTCGGACCATTGCCCCATCAGCATAGAACTGGAACCGCCGTTCGCGCCGATCCCGATAAAGCCCACATCTGTAGACGCAGAAATCTAATAGAAAAAGTCGCCCTTTTGAGCGACTTTTCTTAACTTGTCTGTACCGACTACGAGTGCAGGTATTCCACGATGGCGTCGTGAATCGTAGTGAACACTTCGCGAAGTTCCTCTTCGTCTTCTTCCAGGAGCGTCACGCGGAAGCCCTTGAGGTCTGTGCAGAAGCTCGTGCTCGGCACTACGCAGATTCCCTTTGCGCCCAGCAGGTAGTACACGAAGCGGTAGTCGAGGTTCGTCGTCTTGCTGCACCATTCTTCCACCTTCTTCTTGATGATCGGGTTGTCGATTTTCAGCGTCTGGTGGCTGTTGAGCGTGCCTTCGCGGAAGATGATGGTGTTGTAGAACGCGCCGTAGGTCGGGTTGAAGTACAGTTCCGGAATGTCGGAAAGGATTTCGTTGATGATGGCACTGCGGCGGCCAATCTTCTCGTTCAGCGCGGTGCGGTGCTCGATAAAGCGCGGGTCGCCGAGAACACGCGGGATAGTCATCTGCGGGAGCGTGGTCGAGCAGACTTCCACCATCTTCGCGTTGTCGATGGCGCGGCAGAAGGCGTCGAACTGTTCGTCCTTGTCGCGGTTGTAGTATTCGGCCCAGCCGCAACGAGCGCCCGGCCACGGGTATTCCTTCGAAATTCCCTTGAGCGCGATGCCCGGAACGTCGCCGATGTATTCGGCCAGTGCGTAGGCGTGGGCGCCATTGTAGGTAATCTTGTTGTAGATTTCGTCGCAGATGATGAAGAGGTTGTAGCGTTTCGCGATATCCACGATTTTCTTGAGAATGTCGAGCGGGTAGACCATGCCGGTCGGGTTGTCCGGGTTCAAGATGAGGATGCCCGCGATGCTCGGGTTGTACTTCACCTTGTTTTCCAGTTCTTCCAGGTCCGGATACCAGTGATTTTCGGGCTGGAGGCTGTAGGTGATGGGGGCCGTGTGGGCATGTGCCGCTTCGGCGGAACTGTGGGTGGAGTAGGCCGGGGCAGGTCCGATGATGCGGGTGTTCATCGAGAGCAGGCCGTAGATGGTGGCGATGGCGTCACCGAGGCCGTTGAAGAACAGGATGTCGTCGACGTTGATCTGTGCACCGCCGAGCTTGTTGTTCTCTTTTACCAGGAATTCGCGGGTCTCGAGCATGCCCTTGGAGGGGCAGTAGCCGTAGCTGCGGTTCGTCTTGACGAGGTCGACCACGATTTCCTTGATCCAGTCGGGCAACTGGCACTTCTTTTCGATGGGGTCGCCGATATTTTCCCAGTGGATGGGGAGGCCGAGTGCCTTGAGCTGGTTTGCCTTTTTAACGATCTCGCGGATTTCGTAAGAGAGTTCCTTGGCTCCTTCGCTCAAAAGTCTTCTGCGCATTTTATGCTCCTGTATAGGTATCGAAAATTCTTTTTGCGCTGTAATTATAGCATAAAATTATTCAAGAATTTCCGTTGTTCCTTGTGGATAGTGGTTAAAAAGGGGGTAAATAAAAAAAGCAGCCATTTTCGGGGCTGCCCTTGAAACTTGCTATCTGGATTTTGGCGTTATGCCTTGCAGACTTTGGTTTCTCTGGACAGCCCCATAATAGCTCGGGCTGCTGCCGGGCTTGCTGCCATTGCCGCTGATGCGGTGTTCTGTCCAAAGAATTTGTTCACGGTTCTAAATATAATTCGGGTGGTGTCATCTGTCAAGATTTTTTGCGGCTATATCTGAAAAATGTATCTATCCCGTTGCCGACACGTTAAATTTGTTATTATTGTCAAACATCTATGAAGGCGAAAGGATTGTTCAAGTATATCGCGCTGTTGCCGGTTTTGTTGCTGCTTGGCAGTTGCGGTCTGCTTCCGTGTGGCGATATCGAGGTTGAAAAGGACTTGACCCAGGTGACAAGCCGTACGACTTCAATCGCCTTTATGGATAGCCTGAAACAGGAGGCTTCTTCCGATAAAAAGTGGGCGAAACTCGTATATTCGGCCGAAGTCCTTAATGTTTACGAGGTAGGAGTCCACGGGATTAGCCTTGAACTGGATCTCATCGCTTGCCCGTCGGCGGCCGTATGCGAAAAGGGCGTGGCAAATACCGAAATACTCTCTACGCTCTTTGTGGACTTGTACAACTGTGACAGCTTTGACTGCAAGAACGTGACGAATATCGTCATCCATGACGACTCGTATGGGAACATAAGGGCCTTGGGCAAGGATGAATTCGAAATTGCCGATGGTGACGAGTTTAAGTACGAAACCTTTGGCGATGACTGCGTGCTGACCAAGATTCGTAACTTCAATTTGCGCATAGACGCCGAAGACGTGAAGATTGACTGGGACGTGAAAAACGGCTACATGACGTGCGAAAAGGTAAATCGTTGTAACGAGTCGGGTGGCGGGTCGCCGGGCTTGCCGGGGTTGGACTGATGAAACGTTTTTTGGCTTTTTTCTTTTTGCTGCTTCTGGTTGCTTGCGGAGACGATTCGAGTGTCCGTGAGGTAAATGGCTTTGATGAGGTTGAATCTGAATGGCGCAAAATAGAGGCTTCGCTGGAAGATCTCCTGGTGCAGGGGGAATTTGTCCTGGCAAAAGACTTGATGCCTGTTGGCATTGCTCTGGCCGTGTTGGACGATACGCTGGGCGTCGTGAAGGAAATCGAAGGAAATGTATTCGATTATGGTTATGATCGTTATGATTTTCCGCGCCGTGATTACGAAACCTCGTATGTCAGGTTCACCTACTCCTGCGAGACAAGTTCGGGCGATACGGTAGAGTTTGTCGAATATGTGGACCTTAGATGGTATGATTGGCCGGACCTGGATATTTGGAGCGCATTTTTGCGGTATAGGGTAGAACACCTGGTTGTCAAGGAGCATTATCCGCTGTTTCTGGCGAAACGCCAGGCATCCAAGAACCTGCTTGATTATTTGTCGGTCGAGTATGAGGATTTCCCGTACGACTGGGGTGAAAAACGGTTCAAAGAGGACTTCTGGTTAAGCAGTTCCCTTTTGCCTCGGGTGACTGTGGAGAATTTTGACGAACAGGCAAGGGAATTTTCAGATAAATTTGCCAATGAAGATTCTGCAGGGGGTGTTGAATGACCCACGGAACGATATACGACCCCATCCGCAGGAAGGATGTCCCCGACACGCCCGAAGAGCACGTGCGCCAGGCGACTGTCCAATTTTTGCTGAACGAAATCAAGGTGCCGGCCCACTTGATTACAGTGGAGTTCGGGCTGTGTGCCATAGACCCGAAGACGGATGACCGCGTGGACATCATCGTCAGCAATTTTCGCGAAGGAGCTGCGCTAGACAAGCCGTGGCTGCTGGTGGAATGCAAGGCTCCCGGCGAATACACCTGGGAGGCGTTGCAGGTGCAGCTCAACCGCTACCTGAAGGTGTTGACCCCGAAGTTCGTGATGCTTGCTCTCGGGGATGCGGTCCGGTATTTTGAACGTGACGATGCGACTGGCCGATTCAAAAAGATAGAGAAACTTCCCGATTTTAAATAAATTATCCATTTCACTAGGGAAATTTTTTGTAAAAATCTATTTTTCGTCCGTTCGCGACCTGAAATTCTATATATATTTTTTGTGTGCATGCGTGTTTAAAGACATTGGTCGGACTGTTGCTCCTCTTGCTTGTTGCGGGCGTGTGTTCGTGCAGGCAGGACCCGGAACCGCAACAGAAAAAGGCTCCGGCAGCGGCCCCCGCTCAAACTACTCCGGACGTTCCGAAGCAGGTGGTCCGGCAGATACCTTTCCCCGTGCCGATGGTTTACCGCGACGGCTCTCTCGACGTGGCTTCCGTCCAGGATTCTGCTTCTGTAGAACCGGAGCGTGATTCTATTCCCGAGTCGTCCTCGTCTTCCGAGCGTAGGGGACCACGTTCGTCTTCTGAGGAATCATCTTCGTCCGAGGCGGCATCGTCGTCGTCGGTTTGTGCGGATGCTCCGGAGGGAACTCTCTGTGACGAACGCGATGGCCGCATCTATAGGCTTGTGGCTATCGGAAGCCAGGTCTGGATGGGACAGAACCTGAACTACCATTCCGAAGACAGCTGGTGCTATGACAACAAGACCGAAAATTGCAATGTTTACGGTAGGCTCTATTCCTGGGTGTCTGCCATGGCTCTTTCGCACGAATACGAGAACAATTCTGCTTCCGGTTTGATTCAGGAGGAGCACCAGGGCGTTTGTCCCGATGGATTCCATATCCCGACCGATGCCGAAATGAAAACCCTTGTCCGCTTTATCAAGAAGCACAACAAGCATCCCGAAGAAAACACCGGTACCCTGCTCAAGAAAACGGTCTCCTGGAATCGCAGCGAGGACTGGCCTACGGGCATGGATCGCTTTGGATTCGGGGCGCTGGCGGCCGGTTCTCGTAATGCCAAGGGCGAGTTCCGCGACATGGGGAAGGATGCCGATTTCTGGATTGCCGAAGAAAGCAATACGCCGACGCACGCCCCTTACTGGAACCTCTACTACGAGAATGACGAATTCCTGGGCGACTACAGCAAGCAGAAGACCTTCGCCTATTCGGTCCGTTGCCTCAAGAACAAGAAGTCGAACGCGACTGCTGCTGCAGATTCGACAGCGCTGGCGGCTCCGGCCGATACGATAGGCAAGTAAATCGTTGCTTAGGGTATAAAAAAACGCATACACTTTTGCGTATGCGCGAGGCAAGCTGTGCTTGCCGAAGTTTATATCGTATTCCGGGAGGGTTTTAGGGAGGGTGTAACCCTCCCTTGTCGCATTACTTCTTCGGTTCGATTTTCTCAAGCCCACCTTAACGAGCAGGCAAGGTTTCTTGCGAAACCTCGCACTCAGATTTTTCTTGACGAAAAATCTTCACACATGGTTAGGCTTTCGGTTTAATAACCTCAAGCCCACCCATGTACGGCCTCAGCACTTCAGGAATCAACAGCGAGCCGTCCTTCTGCTGGTAGTTGTCGCAGATGCCTACCATCACGCGCGGGGTGGCGAGGCCGGAACCGTTCAGCGTGTGCACGAAGGTGTTCTTGCCGTTAATCTTCGTCTTGATGTTGGCGCGGCGTGCCTGGTAGTCTTCGAAGTTACTGCAGGAGCTCACTTCGAGCCACTTCTTTTCGACCGGAGCGTAGACTTCGAGGTCGTAGCACTTGGCGGCACCGAAACCGAGGTCGCCCTTGCAGAGTGCGAGGCGGTGGTAGGGGAGGCCTAGCTTTTCGAGGAGCATTTCGCCGAAGCGGGTGAGCTCCTCGTGGTCTTCGTAGCTGTGTTCCGGGTGGGCGAAGTAGACCATTTCCACCTTGTTGAACTGGTGCAGGCGGAGGAGTCCGCGGGTATCCTTACCGTAGGAGCCAGCTTCGCGGCGGAAGCAGGCGGAGTAGGCGCAGATACGCTTCGGGAGTTCGGTTTCCGGAATCACTTCACCGGCGTAAAGGTTGGTCAGAGGAACTTCTGCAGTCGGGATAAGGAACAGGTCATCGTCCTTGTCGCAGCGGTACATGTCTTCTTCGAACTTCGGGAGCTGGCCCGTGCCGCGCATGGTATTGCGGGTCACGAGGTACGGCGGCGTGAATTCTTCGAAGCCGTTCTTCATGTGTTCGTCCAAAAAGAACTGGATGAGGGCGCGTTCCAGGCGGGAACCGAGACCGCGGTAGACCGGGAAGCCGCTACCGGAAATCTTGGCGCCACGTTCAAAGTCAAAAATGCCGAGGCGTTCGCCCAAAGTCTTGTGGTCCACGCGGGCGAAGTCGTCGTTCTTGGTGTAGTAGTCAAACGGAATCGGACCGTCCTTCTCGACCACGTTGTCCGAACTGTCCTTGCCTTCTGGGGAACGCGGGGCGATGTTCGGCACGTGCATGAGCATTTCGGTCTGCTTGTAGTCGAGGTCCTTGAGTTTCTTGTCAAGTTCGTCGATCTTGTCGCCGAGGGCGCGCATGGCTGCTACGGCCTCGTCGGCGTTCTCGCCCTTCTTCTTGAGGTCGCCAATCTTCTTGGATTCGGCGTTGCGTTCGCTCTTGAGGCGTTCCACTTCGGTGAGGAGCGGGCGGCGTTCGTTGTCGATGGCGAGCACGTCCTTCAGGCTCACTGTGGTGTACTTCTTTTCGGTTTCAGCAATGTAGTATTCCGGATTTTCGCGGATTTTCTTGATGTCAAGCATGTTATGCCTCGGTTAGGAAATTTTTACGCAGAAAATTTAGCAAATATTTTAAGCAGCCAATTCCAGAACCGTTAAAAAACACTTAAAAAGCCAATGTTTAGGAATTCATCTGTTGTACGTGTTTACACCGCTATTTATGCGGTGACGGTCACACTCCCGTATTATGGATATACATTATAAACGGGTAAGGTTTATGGAGGTAAACACCATGTAAACAAACGGAACATTCAGAGGAGTACAGAGATGAAGTTTCCAATACTTCTGCTAGCTGCGGCTACGCTTTCTTTCGCCCAATGGGGTGGCTGGGGCAATGGTGGCGGCGGAAAATCCCTAAACGATTACCAGAAAAAGTCCGTTTCTGGTCGAGAAATCCACGTCTATGCCCCGTCGGGCCTTAAGGAAAATAGCCCGTTGCTCATTTCGTGCCACGGCATGGACCAAGATCCCAACTACCAACAGTCCAACACCCACTGGGAAACTGTAGCCGATACGGCGGGCTTTGTGGTCGTTTACCCGAGAGGTGGTACGGGCATGAGCACCTGGGATATCCAGGGCGATAAGGATACCAAGTGGATGCTCGAAATCATCGACCAGATGTACACCGACTATAAAATTGATAAAAAGCGCGTGTATCTTTCGGGCTTCTCGATGGGCGGTATGTTCACCTACCATTCCATGAGCAAGATAGCTGACAAGATTGCCGCCTTTGCGCCTACTTCCGGTACAAATGTGTTCGGTGCGTCCAAGGCGATGCGTCCTGTTCCTATCATCCATCCGCATGGAACCAACGACGATGTTTTGCAGTACAACCAGGTTGAAGGCTTCATCAAGAATTACCGTGACCAGTTCCACTGCCCGTCTCAGGCACAGGAAGAAAAGAATTATCCCAATGCCGAAAATTCGGGTGCCACGATGTACACCTGGGGACCCTGCGACAAGGGTGTCTATATCAAGCACCTGAAGCTCCCCGGCCGTGGTCACAGCCCTTCCCATGCAGATGTTTCGGATATCTGGAACTTCGTGAAGCAGTGGAACGTGGACGGCCTTATCAGTGATAAGCCTGAACCGGAATCTTCTTCCAGCGAAGTCGCCTCCTCCTCTGATGTGGCGAAGTCCTCCAGCAGTGCAGCCGCCACGGGAAGTTCTTCCGGCCATCACCACTGGGGTGGAATATCTTCCTCTACGACCGCTTTGCCTGTGGATCCGGGCCTGCTTGCGGTTTCGGTCTACAAGTCCTCTGACAACTACATCGTAGTTGCAGGTGCCCAGGGCATGACCATCACGGTGTTCAATAGCCTCGGCAGCGTCGTGAGCATGACCCGCGCTCTCGGAAACCAACAGAAGGTTTACACCGGAGCCAAGGGCATGTATATCGTGAAGGTCGGCAGCAGGTCGTTCAAGTTTTCGCTCTAGGATTTACCGTAACGCCTTTTCGAAAGCACTCCCTGCGGGGAGTGTTTTTGTATTTCTTCTTTTGCCTTGCGTATTTGTTTTTAAATTTGGGATATGCTATCTAGGAATATTTCCCGATTGTTGTTCTTTGTCGCGGCAACCGCCGCGGCCTGTCTTTTGGCGGGTTGCTACAGCTTTACCGCCTCCACGCTTCCGAGCCATATCAAGACAGTCCAGATTCATGATGTCGATGACAAGGCGCTTGACCCGTTGCTGGCAAACAACATCCATACGGCTGTTGTCGACATGTTCAAGAAAAATGCGGGCGGGATCCGCATGGTGAACGAAGAGGCCAACGCCGATTTCGAGATAACGCTTTTGAGCTACACGAACAAGCCCGAAAACTACAACAGCAACAGCGATGTGGAAACCT
Source organism: Fibrobacter sp. UBA3718 (assembly GCF_002371935.1). Classification (NCBI taxonomy): domain Bacteria; kingdom Pseudomonadati; phylum Fibrobacterota; class Fibrobacteria; order Fibrobacterales; family Fibrobacteraceae; genus Fibrobacter; species Fibrobacter sp. UBA3718. The sequence continues at coordinate 14,739 of NZ_DFHR01000026.1, forward strand.
ATCGTGTGACCATACGTGTGAGCGTCAAGTTCTACGACAACGTCAAGGATCGAATCATCTACGAGAACAAGTCACTGTCGGCGGATGGCGTCTACGATATCCAGAAAAACGAGACCGAGGACCGCCACGGCCAGACTCGCGCCATCGAGAAACTGCAGGACCTGATTATCGCGAATGCGCTGGCGAAGTGGTAACCTTGTCACTATCTCATTGCTGATTTAATTTATACAAAATCCGAAACGGAAACCGGAACTTCGTTCAGGAGCGCCTCGGTGAGTGTGCTGCCTACGTAGGTCAGCTTGAGCGAGAAAAACGGTTCTCCGCGTTCCAGAAGTGAGAGGAAAATCAGGTCGCCGTCCCAGTGGGGGAGTTCTTTCACCTTCCGCTTGTCCACCCATTCGAGGACTCCCTCGTCACATTCCTTGATGCTTCCTGCAAATTCTGTCGCGGTAAACAGGTGCATGAATTCTGTCTCCTGCATTCCGTTGCTGATAAAGGTGACGATGCCGCGGTATTTCGGGTGCACAAGCGAAAGCCCGGTCTCTTCCATGACCTCGCGGCGGATGCAGTCTTCGGGGGATTCCTTTTCTTCGAACTTTCCGCCGATGCCGATCCACTTGTCCTTGTTGATGTCGTTCTTTTTCTTGACGCGGTGGAGCAACAGGTATTTGCCGTCTTGCTCGATGTAGCAGAGGGTCGTGTTTATCATTTTGTTTCGGATGCGGGAGGCGTCGTGTCGAACTGGAGGAACCGGACGCCACTGGTGTTGAGATGCTTGTATTTTGGATCCTGCGGCAGCTTTGTGCCGAACCCCTTGGCCTGGATGCGGTTCTTGCGGATTCCCTTGCTCACAATGTAGTCCGCGATTGCCTGTGCCTGTTGCTCGGCGATTTCTTCTCCGGCGGGGCTGCTGCATTGGATCTCGAGGACGAAGTCGAATCGCCTCATGAGGTAGATGACGTCGTTCAGTACGGTGTAGGTGGAGTTAAGCAGTTCGCCGGAATTGCCCTTGAAGCGGACCTTGGACGCGAGCGCGTTCAGGTTGTTCTTGGGTTTCAGCGGGCATCCGTCCTTGCCGACAATGATGTTCGGGAATGTCCCGGGGCATTTGTCCATGTAGTCGAGAACTTCGTCCCCGTCGGAATCGATGGGGCAGCCGATGGAATCGACGGGGGCTGCGGCCGGGGTGTTGGGGCACTTGTCGAGGGCATCTACGACACCGTCCTTGTCGTGGTCGGTGGGGCAACCGTTCTGGTCGACGGGGAATCCCCTCGGCGTCTCGAGACATTGGTCCTTGCTGTCAGGGACGCCGTCCCGGTCGTAGTCGGCGGGACAGCCGTCCTCGTTGACGAGTTCCCCTTCGGGACTGTTGGGACACATGTCCACATCGTTGGGAATACCGTCGTTGTCGAAGTCTAGCGGGCAGCCGAACCTGTCGACGGAGTATCCGCGCGGGGTCTCGGGGCACGAATCGAGATCGTTGAGGACGCCATCGTGGTCGTCGTCGAGGGGGCAGCCGTCGTCGTCTACCTTGTCGCTGGAAAGGGAATTGGGGCAGCGGTCGTGGTAGTCGTCTATGCCGTCATGGTCGGTGTCCTGCATGCATCCTGTGGAGTCGACTGCGGTCCCGTGCTTCGTGTCTTTGCACATGTCCAGGTAGTCGGGAACGCCGTCCTTGTCCGTGTCCACAGGGCAGCCGCTGTAGTCTACAACGACTCCGCGCGGCGTCTCGGGGCACAGGTCCATGATGTTGATGATACCGTCCTGGTCGAGGTCCACGGGGCAGCCGCGAGAGTTCACCTTCGCTCCCAGTTCCGTCTTGGGGCACAGGTCCTCGCGGTCGATGACGCCATCGTTGTCGCTATCCTTGCGGCTGAAATCTATGACCTTGGTAGCGGCGAGCAGAAGCGTGAATTCTGGGGTGCCGCGGATGTTGTACTGGATGTGGCTGTCGTCGCCGAGGGCTCGGCGGACGTTGACGCTGTTCTCGAGGGTCGGGTCCCTGACGAAGTCGATGCCGACATCCAAGCCTAGCGTAAGCGCGAGCATGTTCGGGAGGTGAATCTTTACGGCAGGGGTTACACGCAGCACGTGGTCGGTCAGTGCGTCGATAAAGTCACCTTCGAACAGTCCTGTTTCGCCTGAAATTTCAAGAATCCCGGAAACAGTCTTGTGCGGCAACAGCTCGATTCCCGTGCCCCAGACGAGGTCGTTGTTTTCTCCGTTTATCAGGTGGAGGAACCCAAAGAAAGTGTTCCAGTAGAGGATGTCCGAAAAGGTGACGGAAACGATTCCGGATCCTGCCATGGCCCATTTTTTTGCGCTGTAGGCATAGGATTTCTTGTCGTCGTGGATATACCACTGGTGCCTCGGCCGGAATCCGATGTCCTTTGCGCCGGTGGGGACGAAGAGTTCTCCCGAGAAGGCGAGCGTGACGGGGGCAAGTTCCAGGGGGTACGAGTACTTGAAGTAGGCCTGTAGGTCGCCCGCTCCGAATCCGTCCAGGTCGGTACCGGTGATTTCGCCGTCGTAGTAGAAGGGGAGGGACAAGCCGATTTCCAGAATGTCGGAAAGGCCGAACCCGACCGATATTCCTCCTCCCGAAGAGGGGGCGTCCTTGTCAATCAGGGTGACGGTCCCGTCGGGCGTGGAGTACCCGTTCATGGACAGGGCTCGGCCGTCGCTCACCGTTTCGTAGGTGGCGGACATGAACAGATAACCCTCGCCGAGCGTCTTGGCCGTCGGCACCCTGATGCCTTCCAGGCCGCGTCCGAGGCCGATCTGGGCATATAGGATTGAGGCCAGAGCCATCCATGTGAGCAGGATTTTTTTCATATCCTTAAAAAATTTAACTTTTTTTTCGTTTTTTTTATTGTTTTGCAAAGAATATGTATATATTTGCATCTCGTGAGACAAGTATCGACACCGAAATCAGAAATACCCTCCTGGCATCGCAAGGCGCAGAAGGCGTACCGCCTGAACCGGATTATTATCTTGTTGCAGGTAATCGCCGCTTTCGTGATGTGCGGGGTAATCCTGTACGGGGTGGAGAAAGTCGCCTACTGAACGTTGAGGTAATATGTTGAGTTACGCTTATCATTGTGGCCGCCGTCCCAAGGGGGATGGATTTGACGCTCCGGTTCCTTTTGCCAGCGAGGAAGAAGAGGAAGAGGAAATTGAGGAAGAGGAAGAAGTCGACGAAGAAGTCGATTTCGACCAGCCGTCCTTTAAGCGCGACCAGATATGGTCTGACTACGCAGAAGACCTGGATTACGATCAGTGATCCGTGGGTCGGTCTTTTGGGGCTATGCTGTAGCCCTTCTGGCATCAATCGTCCTGCTCGCCTGTTCTCCCAAGCAGGCTGCTTCGTCGTTGACTGACGTGCAGGTGGTGGAACCGCCTGCGAATGATTCCGTATCTTTTGCCGAATGGTCGCTCAAGTTTTCCGTCTCGGATTCCTTGGCCATCCGTCCTTCTTGGTCCAACTACCAGTACGCCCTGCAGGCGATGGAAAACCAGGAATGGAACCTGGCGAGACACTACCTTGAAAAGTCTCTGCGTCACCTTGTGACAGAACATTACGATTCCCTCTATGCGAATGTGAGTCCCAAGGAGGATTCCGTCTACAGGTTCCAGATGTCGGTGCGGCTGGTGCGCGCGCTTGACGAGGTTTTCCCGAACGAAGTGGTCGGTGCAGACAGCTCCAATGCGTTTGCGCAGAATGAAGTTTCCATCGAGGGTGTGGACGGCGAAGATGAAATGCTTGCCGACAGCGCCGCGCTTTCAAGTCTCGGCGGCTTCCTCGATACCATGGACGTAAGCGAGTTTACGTTGCCCGTGCAGTTCAACGAGCGCGTGCTGCAGGAAATCTATTACCTCACGACCAAGGCCAAGGGCTTTATCGAGGGCTCGCTGAGCCGCAAGACCGCCTATGACTCGCTGATTTATGCGAAGCTCGAAGAGCACAAGCTCCCGAAGGACCTTATCTACCTGTCCCTCGTGGAATCGGGATTCAAGGTGAAGGCCTATAGCCGTGCGAAGGCGTCGGGCCTTTGGCAGTTTATTCCGGAGACGGGCAAGCGCTATGGCCTCAATGTGGATTTCTGGGTCGACATGCGTCGTAATCCCGAGATGGCCACGGAAGCCGCAATCGGGTATCTTTCGTACCTCTACAGCGAATTCAACGACTGGCTCCTCGCGATGGCCGCCTACAACTGTGGCGAAGGCCGCATCCGCAAGCTGCTTCGCGAAATGAGGGCCGATACTACGCGCGATACCTCGCAGGCGATTACTTACTGGGATCTCCAGTTGCCCAACGAGACCATGCACTACGTGCCGAGAATCCTCGCCGCGATGGTCATTGGTCATTACCCGGAGCAGTACGAGCTCAAGGTAAAGCAGACCTACCGCCCCGTATTCGATACGGTCACCGTTTTCGATTCGTTCCCGCTGGAAGAAGTGGCCAAGCTGCTCAAGGTTCCCGAGGATACGCTCCGCACGCTCAACATGGAACTCGTGAAATGGTGTACGCCTCCGAATGTCGATTCCTACGTTCTTCGCCTGCCGCTCGGTAAGCGCGCCGTGTTCGTAGAAGGTTACGACCGGATGCAGAAGAACAACTTCTCCAGCTGGCACCATCACAAGGTGAAGAAGGGGGAAAACCTGGGGAGCATCGCACGCCAGTACGGCATTTCCGTTTCGGAACTCAAACAGGCGAACGACATGAAGAATGACCGCATCCGCCAGGGCAAGTCGCTCCTGATCCCGATCAAGGTGACCCCGCGCAGGTCCTCGGGCAAGAAGCCGACGAAAGTGCGCACCTATGTGGTAAAACTCGGCGACAACCTGGCCTCCATAGCCCGGCAGTTCGGCATCTCCCAGGAGAGCCTCCGCGTTTGGAATTCCATGGATGCCGCATCTGTCGTGAAACTGGGCGATACGATTTTCGTGTCTAAGCCGGAACTCAAGCCTTCTGCAGAAGACAGGAAAATCGTGCTGAAGAAGGGAGAACGTTATGTTGTCGTTTCGGGGGATACTTATGCGAATATTGCGGCCGCGCTAAAGATTCCCGCCGCTCTCCTGATGGAAGCAAACGGCGGCTTTGTGAAGCGCCTTTCTGTGGGGGATTCCCTTGTAATTCCGGCTTATGTGCCGCCTAAAAAGCCCCGGTTTGTTCCGTCGGAAAAGTCGTCTTCGAAATCGGACGCTGCATCCAGGTCCGACAAGGGCCGTTCGGGCCACGAATCGAAAAGCGCACCCGCAAAGGGCAATACCTACGTGGTAAAGTCGGGAGACAACCTCTATGGCATTTCGCTCAAGTTTAACTGCACCGTCGAAGACCTCAAGGCCTGGAACAAGCTCAAGGGCGACGGCATTTTCCCGGGGGATACCCTGATTGTCCGCGGCAAGCCTACGGCAAAGCAGGCGAATGCAGAGAGCAAGACCGAAGCGGCTCCGAAGGGGTTCGTCTTCTATACGGTGAAGCAGGGCGATTCGCTCTTTGATATCGCAAAGAGCTACAAGACGACCATCGATAGCCTCGTCAAGTGGAACGGCCTTAAGGATACCAAGATCAAGGCCGGTGACAAACTGAAAATCAAGAAGCCCTAGCGTAGGGTCTTAGGGAGGGTGGAACCCTCCCTTGTCGCATTAGAATAACGCTATGCTTAGGTTTATGAACGGCTGGAAGTAGGCGTCGAAATCCAGCATGAATTCGTCACCGTCCTTGGTGTCGGAAATGGGGCGCTCGTAGTAGGTGTGGAAGTATTCGTGCGAGTTGCGGACACCGCCGGAGAGCGTCACGGAATGGAACGCGATGCGAAGCCCGGCGCTGTAGCCGTAGCCCCAGAGGGCGGGCGCGAGGAACTTGGAATCGTTCTGGAAGAAAGTCTTTCCGGTAATGACGCCGCCGGCGAGGAAGAGCTTGGTCATGAACTGGTAGTTGTAGTTCGCGATGAGCGGGACTCCGACGTCGAAACCGAACTGGATGAGCACGATGTGCATCTGGTGGCGGCCCTTGATGTCGGAGACTTCGACGGGGACGTTCCAGCCGTCGTATTCGATTTCCAGGGCTTCCTGTGCCTTGTAGGCGCGTTCAAGGTCGCGGTCCTCGTAGTGGATGCCTAGGTACTGGTAGGCTGCGATGGCGTAGAATCCGAACCAGTCGTTGAGGGGGAGGTTGCCCGCGGCGCCGTAGAGGTAGGTGTTGTCGACGCTGATGTCGTATTTGCGATTGTTGACCTTGTAGCTGTAGTTGACGTTATCGGCCTTGACGTCCATGAATTCGACGTAAGGACCGACGGATACGCGTTCTTCGTATTTCTCGGTGTCGCTTCGGGTGGCTGCGGCCATGGAGTTGTCGATATAGACGGTGTCGGCGATGGCGGCAACGGAGGATGCCATAATTATGGATAATAAAAATTTACTCATGGATACAAATTTAATTTTTTTTGGAAAAAAATTTTTTTTTGTGAATAAAATGGTGAAAAAAGTGTAATTTTAGTGGCATAAGAACAAAAAACACCTTTTGGAGTATAAAATGAAGAAAACATTACTCGGACTTTGTGGCCTTGGCCTCGCTCTTTCCATGGTCGCCTGTGGCGACGACGTCAACTTCAAGGACCCGGCTTCCGTGCAGGCATTCCTCGCCAAGAGTGATCCGCAGGCTGTTCGCAAGGCTTTGACCAAGCACCAGATAGCCTTTACGCCGGGAAACTTCGTTAATTACGCCTTCAATAGCGACACCCTGATGATGACTGTGTTCCTGAAGGCTTCTTTTGAGATTGATGCTCTCGCCGATAACGGCAACAATGCCGTGGCTATCGCTGCGAACAAGGGCAACGTGATGGTGCTTAACTACCTCTTCGACCATGGTGCCAAGGCCGATGTGCGCAACAGCGCTGGCGAAACGGTGCTTGATAACGCCGTGATGATGGGCAACAAGGACGTTGTCACGCTCCTCCTCCAGCAGCTCAAGAAGGAAGGTGCCGATCCGGCTTCGCTCGGTACCGCTGTTCTTATCGCTGCCAAGGCCGGTAAGGTCGACATGCTCCAGGTGCTCGCCGATGCAGGCGCCCCGCTCGAGAACCGTGGCCCGGATGGCTACCTCCCGATTCACTGGACCGTGAAAAACGGCAACTACGACGCCATGATGTTCCTCATCGACAAGAAGGTCGACGTGAACGCCAAGTGCGGCCAGGGTTACTCCGTGCTCGACTGGGCCACGAACGAAGGCTACACACGCCTGATCAAGGCCCTCAAGAAGGCGGGTGCCAAGAACACCGCGCAGTACTTCAAGGATTCCAAGAAGTAAGCGTCGATTCTCCACTTTTTCGCTTGGAACCGTGGTCTAGGGGCCGCGGTTCTTTGTATTTTTTGGCCTATGAAATTTCATTTGTTTTCTAAGATATTCCTTAGTTTGTGCCTAGCTGGAGTGTTCTCCCAGGCGCAGGAGACGGTGGAAAGCGTACGCCGCCAGATAAAGGCGGTCGAGGCGGAAACCGCCCGCGAAAAGAACATGCACGATGCCGAAAAGAAGCGTCATGCGGAATTCGTCGAAGTCGGACGCAAGAAGGTCCAGGCGATTTCGGCGCAGAGCAAGGCTCTCAAGGCCGAAATGGATTCCCTGAAGGCGGAACTCAAGCATATTTCTGAAATTCGCCAGAAGACGATGGGCACAATCCGTTGGTACGAGAGTCGCAAGAGCAAGTACAACGAATCTTTCGCTAAGGTTATCGATTCCCTGGTGCCGGTTTTCGAATCAGACTTCCCCTACCGGAACGAGGAAACAGTGAAGAGCGTGAAAGAAATCGCAGAACAGTTGCACAAGGGAGTTATCGAGGCGGACGACGCATTGAACCGAACCCTCGAAGTGTTTTATGACCGCATCCGTCTTGGCTACACGACCGAAGTGTGGAAGGGGTTCTTGCAGGTGGATACCCGCAGCGTACCCGGAACCTTTTTGCGCTATGGCGCCGTGGCATCCATATTCGTGAGCAACGACGGCAACGACGTGCTTTGGCTTGCCCGTACCGCCGATGGTGGATACGTCTGGAATAACGTGTCGGATGACCTCGCGATGCGCACCGTATTGAAAGACGTGATGAAGGTCGCCGAAGGGAAGACTGCCCCGAGGCTCGTGACCATACCGGTCGTTTTTCCGAAGGAGGGTGAATGATGATTAGACAGTTTACCCTTGCTTTTGCCGTAACGGCAGTCCTTTCGCTTTCGTCGATTGCTGTGGCTCAGCAGCCATCCGATATCGATGCTGTGAAGAAGCGCGCCGAACTCAACAGCGCGAAGGCCGATCTGGAAGAAGCCCGCAAGAAGCGTGACATGGCTGTCGCCGCCCGCTGGAAGGACCGCGAGACGGCAAACCAGGAACGCGAGATGTTCAATGAAAAGTATCAGGAGAGCAAGGAGAAGGTCGACGCCCTGATGTCGGAGCGCGCCCGCCTGTTCGAGGATGTGCGAGTCGCCCGCGAAGATTTGGCACAGGTGAAACTCCAGGCCGAGAAGGCGCGTGCCGAATTTCTCTCGCTTGCGGCCGGCCCCGAACGTCTGGAAACTCTCTCGAAGTTTCAGGAACAGGGCGTGCAGTTCAAGGTGGCCGAACGCGTAGAGATCCAGAACAAGGTTAAGAAGGAAATGTCGCTTTACCGCGACGACCCGCTCCGGATTGCGAAGGGCGTGCTCGATGCCGCGCGTGCCGAGTTGGCCTTTACACGCGAAATGAATGTGGAAAAGGCGGAACTCGTGTTCGGCACTGCCGTTGCGCAGGGCGACCGCATGCGCCTTGGCGGCCTTTTCGCAATGCAGATGGCGAACGCTGTCGATATCAACGGGTTGCATCCGGCCGCCTTGATGCTCCCTGTCGCGGGCGAAAAGAAACGCGTGTATAACTGGCAGGAGAATTTGACTCCCGATACAAAGAAGGATGTTGCGAAGGTGTTTGCGAACGTGAACGATTCCGCGTTCGTGATGGTGCCGGTCGACGTGCTGCTCAGTACGGAACTTTCGTCCGAACTCGCGAACCACCAGGAAACCACCTGGAAGGACAAGCTCAGGCAATTCTTCAAGGACGGCGGCATTATCATGTACCCGATTGTTGCGCTGTTTGCCATCGGCCTGCTTATAGCCCTCTGGCGCTTTGTGTGGCTCATGGTGAGGGGCTTCGGCGGTATCGCGAACAGGCGCGTGCTGAAGGCACTCAAGGCGGGCGACATCGATACGGCACGCTCGCTTGCGGCAAAGACGCACGGCGAAGTGGGGAAGGTGCTGCGCACCGTACTTTCCAAGAACTACGCCGGCCGCGAGGGTGCCGAGAAGGCGCTCGAGGAACTCTTCTCCGCCGATGTCCCGAAACTGGAATCCGGACTCACTTGGATTTCCGTGATTGCGGCGACCGCCCCGCTGCTTGGGCTCCTGGGTACCGTGATGGGCATGATTGAACTCTTCGACGTGATTACGATGCACGGTACATCCGACCCGAAGCTTTTGGCGGGGGGCATTTCCATCGCCCTCGTGACCACGGAAGCGGGCCTGATTGTGGCGATTCCCTTGCAACTGATTCACACCTTCCTCGTGAACCGCGCCGATGCCGTTCGCAGCCGTATGGAAAGTGCCGGGCTCGCCGTGCTGAACGCGCTCTGGATCAAAGAAAAGTAAGCGGGAATCCCTGTGGAAACCGTAAGCGAAATATCTGTAATCGAAGCCGCCATGGCCGTGCTCTTCCGCGGAGGATGGGTGCTTGCGCCCATATTCGTCATTGGGTGGTTCGGCTGGTTCTTGATGCTCGAGCGCTACGGCTATTACTTCATGCTCAAGGGCGGCAGCGTGAACGGCGTGTTCGGCGGGTTCTGGAACAACCTGAAAAAGAAGGGCGAGGATGTCGCGTTCGCTAAACTTGCCCGCAGGCCCTACGGCTACTTTTACGCGCTTGCATGCGACGTGCGCGACCACCGTGCAGAAGGCCCCGTTGCCGTGCGTAACGCGATGGAAGAGACGCGCCACCGCATATCCGTGAACCTCTCGCGCTCGCTCAAGACGATTTCTACATGCGCGGCACTGGCCCCGATGCTCGGCCTGCTCGGTACGGTTTCGGGCATGGCGCATACATTCGATACCATCAAGCTTTTCGGGTTCGGAAACCCGACACTCCTGGCCGACGGCATCTCCGAGGCCATGCTTACCACGCAGGCGGGCCTGCTCGTGGCGTTCCCGCTGATGCTTGCCTACAACTTCCTCTCGGGTTGCGTTGAGAAGGTCGAGAAGCAGGCATGGAGCGAAGCGCTCAAGTACGAATCCTTTGTGTTTGAAAATCCCGCTTCAAATGAAATTGCAGGGGAGGAAAAATGAGTTTCATACGTAAACGTTCTAGCGATTCCGGCAAGATAGACATTTCCCCGATGCTCGACATCGTGTTCATCTTGCTCATCTTCTTCGTGGTGACGTCGACCTTCACGCGCGAAACCGGCGTGGACGTGACAAAGCCGAAGGCAAGCTCCGCGAAGGAACTCGCGAAGGAAAGCATCTTGATTGGCGTGACGCGCCAGGGGACAATCCACATTAACGAGACACAGGTGAACCTCTCGACCCTGAATACGGTATTGCGCCAGATGATGGCCGAAGCGCCCGACCGCCCCGTGATTATCGTGAGCGACCGCGACGCCCCCAACGGCGTGGTGGTGGACATTCTCGACGAATGCAATTTGGCTAAAGTCCGCAAGGTTTCCATTTCCGCGAACAAAGAGGAATAGTGCTCGACTTTCTCGCTAAATATTTCCGGTTCCCGGTGGCATTCGTGCTCTCCTTTGCTGTGAGCGCGGTGTTCTTCCTTGCCGTGCCGGTGCTGAACGCGCTGTTCTTCGACAGGGGCATAAAGACGGAGAAGGAACTCGACACCGTGACGGAAGTCGAGGTGCTCGTGAGCGAGAAAAAGCCCGAGGTGAAGCAGAAGGTTATACGCACCATCGTGAACCCGAACCCGTTCAAGATTTCCTCGAACATGGGTGTAAGTCGCAGCCAGAATTTCCAGATGGACCTTTCGCTTGCGCGCGGTGCCGCGGGTGACGGAGTCGCCGTGGGTACGGGCTCGATGGAAAACGTAGTGTACGAGGCGGGCGAGGTGGACGAACAGGCGCAGGTCTTGAAGGAAGTTCAGCCGACGTACCCGGCACGCGCCAAGAAACTAGGCATTTCGGGCTACGTGAAGGTGATGGTTGTCATCGACGTGTATGGCGACGTGGCGCAGGCGAACGTGATGAGCCTCGACCCGCCGGGTTACGGCTTCGAGAACGAGGCCCTGAAGGCAGTTCGCCAGTGGAAATTCAGTCCCGCTCAGCTTGGCGGATATCCCGTGGCACAGAAGGCCACAAAGGAGTTCCGCTTTGTTAAGTAGGTTGTTGTGTTTGCTGTTGCTTGCCGTGCCGCTTTTCGCGGCCGAGGATTATTTCTTCAAGGCGAACGAGCTTTACGACCAGGGGAAGTACAAGGAAGCGGTCCCGCTCTACCGTGCAGCCATTGACGAGGGCCGTTACGAGCCTTTCGCATGGTTCAACCTGGGCAACGCGCTGGTGCAACTCGACCGCAAGCAGGTCGCGATGGTCGCCTATAGGCGCACTGTGGAACTCCTGCCGAATTTCGAGAAGGCGTGGATGCTGCTCGGTGACCTCTACTACCTCGCAGATTCTCCGGGCGATGCGATTGCGGCATACCGACGCGCCATCGAACTCGGGGTGGAATCGGACCATGTGCATTTCGCACTGGCGGAATGTTACCTGAAGGGCCGCGACTGGACGCTTGCGCAGAAGAACTTCGAGCGGGCGCTACAGCTGAACCCTGACCGCATGGATGCCTGGTACGGGCTTGCCGAAGTCTACGAGAAGCTGGGCGACTACGAGTACGCCATCAAGACCTTGCAGAATGCGCTCCAGATGACGGCTACCGCGGGTGCCGACGTGCATTTCACGCTTGCCTATTACTACCGCAGTATGGATTCCACGCGCCAGTCCCTGAACGAGATGGAAAACGGCCTGCTGATGGACCCCGAAAACGTTTCGGCCCGCCGCTACCTCGCGCAGATGTATGTGCAGAACAATTCCCCGTGGATGGCAATCTTCACGCTGGAAGAAGGCCTGCGGCACAACAAGGGCAAGGGCGACCTCAACCTGGATTTGGGGCAGATTTACTTCAACCAGAAGCGCTACGACGAAGCGTTCGAATGCTACATGAGGGCTTGGCTTGCGGGCAGTTCACAGGGCCGCATCGGTGCCGAGAACGTGGGCCACGTGTTCTCGAACGCGGGCGATACCGAGAAGGCCGAAAGCCTGTACAAGCGGATTCGGGAAAAGAAGTAGACGGAAAAAGTTCTAACGTTAGGGGATATATGAACATTTGCAAGTGCGTTGTTGGTTTATTTGCTGTTCTTGTTCTTTTTGCCTGCGGTGATGATTCGTCAGGAACCAAGGAACCAGATTCTCCGCGAAAAGAGGTCATTAGTTCGATAACCGATCCCAGGGATGGGCGTGTCTATCAAACGACGCAGATTGGGACTCAGGTCTGGCTTGGGGAAAACTTGCAGTATGAAACGGATTCCAGCTGGTGCTACAACGATGATGTTTCCAATTGCGAAAGCTTGGGTCGCTTGTATGCTGGCGGGACCGAAAATCTCTGTCCGGCGGGTTTCCACATTCCGTCGCAGCACGAGTGGGAAGAACTGATAGACTATGTCGCCGCTGTAGAGCCCGACATCCCGCCGGCCAAGAGCCTGCAGGGATATGGACAGACGTGGTACGTATCCGGAAATAATGAGTTTTCCTTTGGCGTTCCGGGTGCAGGCTACCGTTCTGTAGATGGTTCCTATCGGGAAAGGATGGTAAATGCTTACCTTGCAACATCAAGGGCGGGCTGCTATCAGGGTTTTATCTCGAACTACCATCTGAACTTCCTGTGTGACGATTCGATTGCGGGGGCTTCGGTACGCTGCCTTAAGGACAGTTCCAATGCCGATGATGTCCTGCCTCTCTGCGACAAGCTGAACCTAAACGAAACCGTATATGAAGGCAACGGGTATTACACTTGCGATAAAGATGGATGGCGTGCTTCGAATTATGCGGAATACAATGCTTACGGGAACGAGTGCGTTGAAAATAAGATTATCAAGGGGAATTTTACAGGCTTTGCCTATTTTATACGCTTCATTTGCGATAATGGTCGCTGGCGAGAGGCGACAGAAATCGAGAGGAATACAATCGACAAGGATTGCTCGAAGGCGACAAATGAAATTATCCAGGGACCCGTGGAGTTCTACAAGTACTATATCTGTTCGGATTCTGGCTGGAGAGTAACGAACATGTGGGATTTCCAGAAGGACGACTACTTCAATCCGGACGTTGAATATGGCACCCTGACGGACCCGCGTGACCAGAATACGTACAGGACGGTGACGATTGGTGCCCAGCTATGGATGGCCGAGAATCTCAACTACGCCGATAGCGTGAAGACTCCGAACCTGAAGGGAAATAGCTGGTGCTATATGGACAATCCGCAGAACTGCGAAAAGGCGGGGCGTTTCTACACATTCCTGGCGGCTATGGATCAGGATACTTCCTTTGCAGACAATAACATCGAGATGCCCTTGGGATCGGTCACTCAGGGAATTTGCCCTGAAGGGTGGCATATCCCGTCTGAATTGGACTGGAACGCGCTCCTTTCGTATGTAATCGAAAGGTACGCTCAGGAGTCTGCTGTTGCTCTTTATGCTGGATTGGTGGAGGGCGCTTCGGTTAGTGAAATTTTCACCTATACCTATGCGTTTAAATCCGTTGTCGCATGGGATTTCGATTACTGGCGCGTCGCGAGCAATGCATCCGGTTTTTCCACTGTTCCTATGGGCCGCAGGGATCCTGACGGTAGCTTTGTGAATACGCAGGATAATTTTAATATCTGGCTTGCTTCGGAGAAACTTGTCCAGATGTTTATTGCGGGAGCGCCGGCAGGGGAAGATATTGCGAGCTCGGATTATTATCCGGTTATTTCTGCATATAACACATCGATTCCCGCGAGCTTGCTTCAGCAACCAGATGCCCGCAAATATGGTTATCCGGTCCGCTGTATCAAGGATTAACTTTCTACATTTGTAATCATGTCAAAGAAGAAAAAATCCTGGAAATCGAATAGTGGCGCTGCGGCTTTCCGCGGCAAGGAAGACCGCATCCGCGAAACGCTCTCGCAGGTCATCAGTGGAGAAAGCAGGCTCCTGCACCGCCCGGATGAACTGTACGAGACTATCGCGAAGACGATTGACGATATCGAGGATTTCAAGGATGTCGGCCTGCAGCTCGAACTGCTTGCCTGGACGCTCCGCACGGACTTTCTCTCGTTCAAGGCAGACGACGAGGAACGCGACGACTGGGAAAGCCTCTTCTACGACGCGGGAACCTTCTTCGTGGAACTTGCAAGCCAGTACGACGACAAGGACTACATTGCCGATTTGGTCCATGACCTCGCTCTGCGCCATGTGGGAGGGGAAGGCCGTTCCGTCGTTTTCCTCTCCCTAAACGAAATCCTGCCTGACGAACGCGCGAAGGCTCTTGTTGACGAGCTTATCGCGACGGTTACGGAGGTCGAACTCCAGAACCGCGAAGACATTATCGATGCATTGACCGACATGGCCGATGCTCTGGGCGATTGCGAACGCTATACGAAGGCCGCCCTCCTCAAGGACCCGGACAAGAGCAACGCGACGCTAATCGATATCGCGAACGAGTACTTTGTCGCAGGCAACATCGAGCTTGCTAAGCAGTGGCTCGGCGACGTGCGCGACCCCGGTGCCGAAGACGAAGAAGCCTATCTCGACCTCATGGCGGCTATTGCCGACAAGGAAGGCCGCAAGTCCGATTGCCTCAAGATTGCAAATCTTTTGTACGAAAAATTCCCGAAGGTCATCAACCTAGCTCGCCTTTGCCAGCTGGTTGATGAAAAACAGGCCGATACGCTCCTCAGCGAACATTCCAGCTTCCGCAGCGGCGGCAATGTCGATACCGAATTCATGCAGTTGCTTCTCGGCATGAAGCGCTACGCGCTTCTCGAAAAGTATATCGACATGTACGAGAAGGACTTGCCTGCAGAGGATGCAGAAGTCCTGAACGGAATTTCGGATGAACTAGAAAAGGCCGGCCAGAAAGAACTGGCCGACCACATTCGAGAGTGGACCGTCGAGGAACCCGAGGATGCTCAGGCCTTCGACGACCGCGACAATTAATTACTTCAGGGCTGCAATGATAGCATCACCCATGCCAGTCGTGCCGACCTTGGTGCAGCCTTCCTGGTAGATATCGCCAGTGCGGTAGCCCTGAGCGATGACCTTTTCGCAAGCAGCTTCGATAGCTTTTGCAGCTTCTTCTTCCTTGAAGGTGTAGCGGAGCATGAGGGCCACGGAGAGGATCTGTGCGAGCGGGTTAGCAATACCCTTGCCTGCGATGTCCGGAGCAGAACCACCTGCCGGTTCGTAGAGACCGAAGGAGCCTTCGGCGATAGAAGCGGACGGGAGGAGACCCATGGAACCTGTGAGCATTGCGCATTCATCGGTGAGGATGTCGCCGAAGAGGTTCGGGCAGAGGAGCACGTCGAATTCACGCGGGCGCTTCAGGAGCTGCATGGCAGCGTTGTCCACATAGAGGTGCTCGAGAGTCAGTTCCGGATAGTCCTTGATGACTTCGTTCACGACTTCGCGCCAGAGCACGCTCGTGGTGAGCACGTTGGCCTTGTCGATGGAGGCTACCTTCTTGTTGCGGAGCATGGCGGCGTCAAAGGCGAAGCGGGCAATGCGTTCGACTTCGTAGCGGCTGTACTTCATGGTGTCAAAACCGATTTCTTCCTTGGAGCCCGGAACGCCTTCGCGGCCCTTCGGCTGGCCAAAGTAAACGTCACCCGTCAGTTCGCGGACGGTGAGGATGTTGAAACCGTCGCCAACGATGTCGGCACGGAGCGGGCAAGCGCCTGCGAGTTCCTTATAGACGCGGGCCGGGCGGAGGTTGCAGAAAAGCTTGAAGTGCTTACGGAGCGGGAGAAGAGCACCGCGTTCCGGCTGCAGGTTCGGGGGGAGGTGTTCCCACTTCGGGCCACCCACGGAACCGAAAAGAATACAGTCAGAAGCTTCGCCCAGCTTGAGGGTGCTTTCCGGCAGCGGAGAACCGCTTTCGTCATAGGCGGCACCACCAACGTTTGCCCATTCGGCGTTCACGTCGAAACCGAACTTCTTCGCGACCACGTCCAGCACGCGGACAGCTTCTTTCATCACTTCGGGGCCGATACCGTCGCCTGGAAGCACTGCAATCTTGTAATTCTTGCTCATTTTTAATCCTTGGTTTATAATTTGAACGGGTACAAAGATAGTAAAAGGTGAGTGTCGCGGCAAAGTGTTTACACTTTGACATGACCGAGCCGCACTATCTGCGCTCTGAAAGAGCGCCAATTTAGTAAATTTATGGGTGAAGGGCTTTTTTTGCGGGTGATGTATGCTTTATAGAGTTCTGATTCTTTTGATTTTAGCGATTTTGGCGGGATGTCACCAGAATCAGGATTCCCGTACTGGTGAAACAGTTTCCTTAAATACCTATAGGGTACTAGATTCTGCACAATTCAATAATTATTTCATTCCTCATGACACGAGTGGTAAAAAGTATTCACAAGACTTTATTTTTTATAAACTAGTTAATAACTTAGATTCTTCGAAAGAAAATATAACATATAAAGTTTGTTTTTCGGACGTTGATGGAATCTCGGTGAAACATCCCTGTTCCCTAGATTCGGTCTTGCTTGTGAACCTTGCTAAGAAGTTGAACTATAGCGATCCACAAAAGGGAATAAAGGTCCGTTTGCAGTATGTCTATTATAATGCGTACGAAAATTCCTCTTCTCGATTAGTCTTAAAGGACGGTCTTGTGATTTTTAAGGGTGATCCGTTCTATTCGCCTATATTTCTTAATGAAGACAGTTCCTATCAGGCGCTGTGTACATCTTCTGATGGGACAAGATGCGATGAATTGTTCGCACGAGTTGTTGTTTCAAAGAAACTTTTCCCGGATAGTGTTCTTACGGCTAAAAAATTACCTTGGGTAGAAGAAAGATATAGTGTCTATGTCGATGAATCAAGTTTCGCAGAACGTTTTGAAACTGATTACCTATTTAGTTCTATTTATTACGAGGAAATACACCCTTATGAAGGAGATGGTGTTATTTCGTTTGAAATGTGTTATAAAGACGGTTTGGCATACCCTTGCGATCTATCTCCAACAGAATTGTCCCGCGTTCAACGGGCTATCGAAAAAGAAGGTGACACATTGATTGCTCTATCCCACCAGAGTCATAGAATATGGACTGTAGAATCGTTTGCCATAGATGGAATGTCTAGCCTACATACTTGTAAGTCTCTTGCAGGGAAAAATTGTGATGAATTGTTCGCTCTTGTTCGTAGGAATAAAGAGCGTGAAGATGGCTTTCGGGGATGGTTGACGTTATATCGCTTTAAAATGACGGACTTATCTTTTACTTTAGGGCAGTTAGGCTATCGTGATAAAGTTACCGTTGCTACTGTGGGACTCTACAAGAAAGATGGAACCCATATTGCGGATGTTCGTTGAATAAGGCACGTTAACGTGCAATCCGCACTTGTTTTACGGTGCCATTCCGGACGGAGCGGAGCATGTAGACGCCCTGGACTTTGATATCGCTGGTATTCTGGAGTGTTGAAACGGCCTCGTCGATAGTGTAGGCGCGCAGGCGGCCGAGTCGGACGCCGTTCAGGTCGAATACGTCGTACGCCTGGAGGGTATTCGCCTGCAGGTGGAGGCTGCTGCCGATTGCAATCGTGGAATCGGCAATAGTCGTGTCCCTCGCAGTGGTATCTTCCTGAAAATTGAAATATTCCTTGAGCCATGTCATTGCCGGGCGGTCTTCACCATCCCTGATGAGGCCGCAACAGTTAATCCCTGGGTTTGTGATGCATTGCATTAAGGATTGCCCATAGAGATAGCCCCATAGGGTGACTCCTACTACATATTCGGTTTCCATGAAAACAGGAATATGTTCCGCGAAGCAGTTTTTTTGAATACTGTCTATTTCATTGCTGATGTTGTATTCAGAAATGAGTAGAGGCGTTTCTGTTTTCTCGTAAATCTCCTGAAGGGCGTTCTTGAGCAAGTCTGGATTGTAGCATTTCATGGGGCCGGTTCCCATCACAATCAAATCGTTGCCTTCAAGTCCGTAGGCGTCAACTGGGGCCCCGTTGTTCTTGATCGTATTGATTAGGTCGATCCCTTCATTTCTTTCCCACTGGATTGTGTTGTAGTCGTTGTAAATGAGGATTGCTTGGGGCCAGCGTTCGCGGGCCATCTTGAATGCGGTGGTTATGAATTTATAGTCTTCGTTGTCGCCGCCAAGGGCTTCGATAATTTTGTTGTTGCTGCCTATTTGTGAATGGATTCGCCTGGCTTCACTGACCACGTTGATGTATTCTAGATCCGGATAACGCTCCGCAACGGCATCGAACCACGCGGTAATGGCTTCTTTTGTTTCGTCCGCACTAAGGTCTCTAAGCCAAGAAGGGTTTCCCGAAGCCCATAATAGGGCATGAAATTTGAATGTAGCCTTGTTCTCTTTTGCCCAGTTGTAGGGGATGTCGCATTCGGAAAAATCGAAGGTGCCGCGAGTTTGTTCGACGGTTCGCCAAGTGCATTGCCTTTCTGGGGTAATCTGATTCCAATAAGTCCCGAAGTCAGAAGGGACAGGCCCTTCGACAGTTGTACTGCCGAGGAACTTTGCCGCACCGTCGGCAAGGCCGGGGCCGGCAAATACACCCGTAAATGCGTATAAAAGCGCAAGAGTGACAATTTTTAAAATTCTAGAAGTCATAGCTATCCATTATAAACATATATTCCCTTTAGGGATAAATTCCCAGGGTTGCGCTGTTTGTCGTGGATAATACGTCAATATGCAAAAAGGAACCTTGCGGTTCCTTTCTGCTTGAAATGTCGATGAAATTAATCGTCGTTTTCGTTGCCCGAGGGCTTAGCGCAGCGGTCTCTCGACCAGTTGGTCTGCTTGAAGCAGGCGCTTCTGGTGTAGCAACATCCGTTGGCGTTGTTAGCTGTTTTTTCGCATTCGCAAGCAATACCGTCGTTGTTGCCATCAGCGTCAACAAGTTCGCCGCTAGCGCAGACCACCATAAATCCCTCACCATGGTAAACATTGTTGATGCAGGTCTGCAGGGTGTTGTGGCATAAGCCGAAGTAGGTTCCCAGGGCGTTGCACGATACGCGGCGCGTCTCGTTAGTAAGGTCGAATTCAAAATCTTCCACGCGTTCTTCAGGAGCGGAGACTGGTTTGTGATTCGTCCAGTTGTAGCCGTGAACTTCTTTCGCTGCCATCTTTTTACTAGGAATCAGGTCCTTCCATTTCTGTTTCGTCTCGAAACTCCTGAACGGCGGGTAGTCGGGGTCTTCGTCCTTGAGAATTTGTTTGCAACGTTCTTCGTCGTAACAGGGGTTTGGATTGGAGGGTGCTCCAATCATGGGTTCACCCCAGCAAGGATCGCAATCAGAACATTGATCCGTGTCGCATTCGTTCTCCATCTTCTGTGGATCGGTGCCTTCTCTACAAGCGACGGGGCATTGGTAATACTCCTTGTCGAGCGGGTCGAACTTGTTATGGAGCCTTTCCCATTGCCCGTCGACGCACCTGTACATGATGGCGTTGTTGTTGATGTCGTTGTCGCACCTCAGTTCTCCGTTAAGGCATTCGCCGCAGATGGCCTTGTCGGTACGGCATGACTTGTTGCCGCATATGGAAACGGCCTTCTTGGCTTCGCCTGCAACACACTCGTAGACGGTTCCCTTTCCTTCGTCATCGTTGGTGCAGGTGTGTTCGTAGTTCGTGCATTCGCCGCAACCGTTGTCGCGCGGGTCGCAGGATTTCCCGTCACAGCTCTCGGTTACTTTCTTGCCCTTTTCGCAGTGGGTGACGGTCGCCTTGAAGTTTTTGTCTTCGGTACAGGTCTGTACGTCATTGAGGCATTCGCCGCAGTCCGTGCCCTCTTCGTTGCAAGAGACCGTGCCGCACGAGCGGTTCACGACGATTCCTTTTATGCATTCCTTGACAATGCCGATGCCCATGGGGCTGTTGGAGCAGGAGTTCTTGTAGCTGTCGTCGCATTCGCTTTCGGCTGTGCTGATGGGGTTCGCGCATTTCTTGGTCATGGTGTTGCAGACAGAACCGACATCGCAGATTTCTTCGCTACAGACGCAGATACCGTCCTTTTCCTTGCCGCCCGAAGCTTCGCATAGCTTAGCGAAGTTCTTGAGGTCTTCCTCCGAAGCGGACGACGAACTGCTCTTGCCTTTTGCCGACGATGAAGAACTCTTCTTTACGCTGCTCGACGAACTAGACGTGTCTGCGATTTCGACGCGATGCCACTTGCTGTCGTCGCAGAAATACTCCGTCTCCTGCTCCTTGGCATACACGGTGTCGCCCTGGTTGCTTTCACCGCAAGTTCCGAGTTCGTAAATCGAATTGACTTCGGTGATGATCTTACGGCCGGAGGAATCGTCGTCGCCGCAGGCGCTAAGTGTTATTGCGGCTCCGACAGCAGCCACAAGGAAAAAAGTTTTTCCCATATAAGACTCCTTTGTTTTCCCATACAAGGCTAAGTATAGTTTTTTGGCCGGAAGTCTATGGCGGTTTCTTGGGGACTTTGACTATATAACCCCCTATTTTGGGGTGCCAGTCCGTTCTTCAATCTCGCGCGGGTGGAACAGCCGGTGTTCCTGCTTGATGAATTCCTTGTCGATGTGCGTATAGATTTGCGTGGTGCTGATGTCGGCGTGGCCTAGCAGTTCCTGCAGAACGCGCAGGTCCATGCCCGCCTCCAGGCAGTGGGTAGCAAAGCTGTGCCGGAAGGTGTGCGGCGAGACCTGCTTGGTCAGGTGGGCCGTGTGCTGTTGCACGATTTTCCAGGCTCCCATGCGGGTCATGGGCTTGCCGCGGGAATTCAATATAACGTTGTCTGTAGTCGGGTGGGTGAGGGGGCGGCCTTCTTCGATCCAAGCCCGCAGGTTTTCCTTCGCCTTGCTCCCGAGGGGCACCAGACGCTGCTTGTTGCCCTTCCCGATGGGGGTGAGCCACTCGTTATCGAGATCCAACTGCGAAAGCTTGATTCCGAGCGTTTCCGAGATGCGTAGCCCCGCGCTGTACATGAGTTCGAAAAGCGCCGTATCCCTCAGCGGGTTCTTGCCGTTTGCCGCACTCTCGAACACGCTGTCGACCTCCTCGCGGGTGAGGTACTGGGGGAGGTAGTGTCCGAGCTTGGGACGTTCGAGCATCGATTCGGTGCTGTAGTCGTATTCGCCCTCCTTCTGCATGTACTTGAGGAACCCGCGCAGGCTCGAAAAATGCCTCGCGATGGATGTGGGGGAGTATTCCACCTGCCCGGCAGTGAATGTCAGGAACTCGTCCAGCTTTTCGGGGGTCAGTTCCTTCAGATCGAGCCCGATTTCGTCGAGCCAGCCTACAAAATGCCGCAAATCCTCCTGATAGCTCTGGATGGTGGCCGGAGAAAGGTTCCGTTCCACCCCCAAAAACGCCAGGTAGGCATCTACGCGGTTCGAATTGAGGCTCATGTAGTGGAATTTAGCTTTTTTTCTAAAAAATCCCCTTGACAGCCCTTTTTTTCTTTTCTATAATTGACCCCGTCCTAAGCGACTATGGATGATTAGCTCAGTTGGTAGAGCAGCTGACTCTTAATCAGCGGGTCGCAGGTTCGACCCCTGCATCATCCACGAAAACCTCTCCCCAGCGGAGAGGTTTTTCTTGTATAAACCGAAAACCACC
>NZ_DFHR01000005.1:0-78970 GCF_002371935.1 Fibrobacter sp. UBA3718
TGCGAAAAACCCTTGACACTACCCCAAAAAAGCATTAATCTTAGCGGAGCGACTTGGTAGGTTTCCCATCTAGCTCCAATGTTTTCTTCATTATCAAACAATGTATCAAAAATTTTCGCATAGGCAAAAAAAGTTTTTTTCACTTCACCAAAGAAAAAGGATGCATTATTTTCTTCAAGAATTTGAAGAATAATTGAAGACGCAGATTCCAGCACGCTTGGTTTTTCAACAGAATGAAGTTCTTCTATTTTATGTCCATTAAGGAAATCTTTTATCCGTTCATCTGAATCAAGATCATTCCTTGAAAGTAATGCAAGGTGATAAAATTGAGGTCTATTTTCATCTGCAATATTTCGACCGGTACTTCCTGACTCATCAATATAAACAAACATTTTTAATCCCCAATTTTTATAAACCCTTCGTTTTTCGCTCTCCAGCGACGACCTCTCACTAAATCCTTGTCAAAATCGCAGTCTTCTAACTTTAAATTATCAGCGTGATCGGTAATGATAATTTGGGGCATTATGTTCGTTTCTTCAAAAGTCTCTTTACAGAATTTAACTAATTGCTGATATAAGTTTGTAACCGATTTGAGATCAGAGTCAACTTGTTCCTCTTTTCCCTCTGCTTCCTTAAGCTTCTTTGCGTCAAATTCAGTAGCAATGTCTGTTGAAGTTGGGAAATATACCTGGCTTGGTTGGTCTAAAAACAGAATAGGAGGAATTAAACAACTTGCACCTTGTT
The DNA here is from genome assembly GCF_002371935.1 of Fibrobacter sp. UBA3718. Lineage (NCBI taxonomy): Bacteria > Pseudomonadati > Fibrobacterota > Fibrobacteria > Fibrobacterales > Fibrobacteraceae > Fibrobacter > Fibrobacter sp. UBA3718. Next base: position 745 of record NZ_DFHR01000005.1, read on the forward strand.
GGCAAAAATATTTTATCAAACCTGTAAAAAGCGAGATGTGACATGCTAACCAATTGGCCCCACTACCTACAGAACGCAAATAAACAGGTTTGCCTTTAACATTAAAATGAAGATCAAAAGTATCTAATGAAAAATTTAAATTAACAGGCTTGTATGTCTGCTCAAAATCTAACTTTCCGCCAATCACATTCATATTTTTATTTATGGCGATTTCTGCGGATTTCATCTTATTTTCAATATTGTAATTATCGCTTAAAAATTTATTTATTCTTTTAATTGAGTTCTCATATTTGTCTATTTCTTCTAATAATTCAGGTTCATTACCGATGAGTTTTTCTTGAATAGTAGCAACAATTCGTTCCTTAACATTTACAGCTTGTTCATAGCGAGATCTTCGTTCTCTCGCCTGTTTTTGAACATTTTCCATATCTGTAATTAACTTTTGGCAACGCGATAGATCTTTTTTCAATACATCACGTTCTTGCTTTAAAGCTTTTTGCTTTACAAGAAATGATTCTGCCAATACGGGTGTTTTTCGCAATTCACCATTTAGCCACTCTATAGCAGATTGTAGCTTATTAACCTCTTTTAAAATACCTTTATTTTGATTTTTACAGAACGGACACTCAGATGCCGTAACATAAGCGGAATCGCAAGAGCTAATACCATTTAAAGAGTCTTTATATTTATTAGCATTATTTATATTTTCTTGAATTCTTCCTAACTCTAGATTCTTTTGTTGTATTTTAGAATCAATATCATCATATTCCTTTTTTAGTTTTTCGTATTGCTCTGCAAAAATTTCTGTATTATCTTCCGCAACAACTGCTTGTGCTTTTATCATCTCTAAACAATTGGCGGGATTTGATATAATTTGATCAATATTGTCTGCTATAAGATTCTTTCCGGTAATATAAGCATATTGATTAAGAAGCTCAATTAATAAGCTTTTCACATTAGAAAAATTCTGATCAAGTATTTCTTTTTTCAGCCTTAACTTCTTTAATGCTCGCTCCGCATCTGCCAATTCTTGTTTTTTTAGATAATACTCTTGGTCAACAAATCCCAAAAATATCTTGAATTGGTCAATAGTTTGATCTCGTTTTTCTTTTTCATCAAAACGATAGAATAAGGCGTGCTTATTTGCTATCATATTTTGATGTTGTAACATGAATGAAACGAAATGCCTGACAGATGCACATGGAGCCTTCGCATTGTATCTTCTAAAAGACCTAGCCTCTAAATCTTCATCTGTGTCTAAGACCTTTAAATTAAAATAACTATTTAAAGAATTTCTAAAAACATCCAATGCCAAAAAATAGTCATTAGAAAAATAATCCCTAGTCAAACCTTCTATAGAAGGCATGGAACTTTCATATCGAAGGAATGCTGTTTTAGGCGTTGCTTTTCGAGCCAAAACAAGATATCCATCATTAACAGACATTACGCAGAAATACAACTCAGCATTTTCTGTAATGACTCCATGTGGAATAGTATTATCATCTTTGCCGAAACAGTAATCAAATATTTCGATTATTGCGCTTTTGCCCGTTGATGACCGACCTGTTATAACATTCACGCCATCGTAAAACTCGATTATATGTTTTTTCCCAGAATTATCGATAACACCTATGTATTTAACAGAACTTTTCATAATTCGGCAACTCCTAAATACCTGTAAATAGTAGGAATATCTGTTGTTTTTATGAGGTTGGCTAACTTTGCGGCCGCTTTAAATTCCGCAGAATCTTCGAAAGAAACGCTATTAGACGATTCAATGGCTGATACATGTAGTGAATCAGAAATATCGAACATTCCTCTATCACATCCATATTGAATGCATTCATTCGTAATAAGCTTATATTCTTTTACCATTTGAGGAAGCCCAATCAAGTTTTCCTTTTTTCTACAAAAAGTGTAAATACTGCTACTAGGTTTTGATTTAATCAATGATTTCTTAGACTCTTCACTCAATACTAGCGGAAGAATCAAATAAGACAACAAAATATCTTTATCCTGACCACGATATTCCTTATAAAAAGAATATATGATTGGGGTGTATTTAAATGCGTTGTTGTAAATTGTGTAGAGGTACTCAAATCGTTTTATCATCATTGTCCTCCTCTTTTAACAACCATACAATTTTATCGTCATCTTCATCGGCCATAATATGATAAAAACCATTTCTAAACCTTTTAGGAGTGTCATTAAAATTGACAAATGGCTGCGCGGCTTCTCCTGTTACGTCGTCATAGAAATTCTGTGATTCGTTTATAATATTTGTTGGATTTGGGTTTTGGGAGGCATTACGAAAATAGCGCCTTCTTTTTGTTTTAAAAGAATCCAACAACTCATTTTCATAACTTGACATCACATTGGGAAGTAATTTATAACTAGCCAAATCTTTTAATAATAAGTTATTTGTGTATAAGTAATGGCTAATTGCTTCGTTTTTTACATCTTCATCATATTTAATATCATCAATCTTTTTTACAAACAATGAACCTTTTTTTTCTTCAATTTCTTCTTGAGAAAAGGATTTCTCTATTTTAGGAAATACAACTGTGCGAGCTTGATAAATTCCAGATAAATCCTGAACTTTTTTTGAGAAATCTTCACATAAAATTTCCCAATTATTTGAAACAATTTTTGGATTTATTACAAAACCAAGTAAAGTACTCAAATATAAATCTTGATTTTCCTCTAGAATATGCCGTGCATACTTCGTTTTCATAGATTCGTATATTTCTTCAAACCCCAACGCACAATCTATGATTCTGAATTTTTCTAAAACACTGTTTAACCGGTCTCTTTTTTCATCGGAAATTATCGATAACATATGCTTTCTTTTGGCAATTATTGGATCTGATGTAGAATCTTTATTTTTTTCAGAATAATCTTTGGCAATAGAAATAATGATATCTAGTTTATCTTCTAAAGATTTTTCATTCCATCCTTTAAATAAACATTCTGACCCTATTTGCTGCGTGGTTAATAAAGCAAGATACTTGTAGTTTTCGGGATGGAAGGAATCGTGACACCAATTGAAAAGCGTGTTCCAAAAATTATCATGAACATTCGTTAGAGGATTAGAGTATTTTTTTACTTCAATTTGTGCAATTTTTTCTATTGTTATGTCTCCATATTTTTCAATATAGAGTTTTTCGCCCGGCTTCAACTCAAAACAATAATCAAGGGCTGTATAAAACTGATATAGAAACCCTTCTACCTTATCTGTAGCATTGTTTCTGACTAGTTTTGCAGTTTCCGCCATATCATCTCCTTTACACTAACCTGATTTTTCCAGTGAGGAGTTGTTGCATCATGCCGGTTTTGAGGGTGCGGTATTTTGCGAGTTTGGTTTCGAGGGCCGAGATTTCGGCGTCCATGTCACTGAGGACGTTTGCAATAGCGGTTTGTTCTTTTAAAGATGACGGAAAAATTACCTCAAAATTTTCAAACTGTTCTCTTGACAAATATGTAATAGTTGTTCCTGTCGCCATATCGTTTAATCTTTTTTCTTCAGATGTCATACGATAATAGAGAAAAGAAACATCCGTTTGTTTCATTGGAACCAAACCAATAAAAGTTTGGTTTGTTATCAATTCTTTTCCGACAATAGCGCACTTCCCCAAGTAAGCACTACATGAAACAATTAGAGTCCCAACAGGATAAATTTTTAAATTCATCTTTTTAACGGTATCTAAATCAACGCCTTGATTAGATTTTGAGCCATAAAGATATGTTCCATCAAAATCTTCAATACGACACCATGGGATTGGTCCATTTAGCAGCGTTGGTTTATCTCTCATGGGAACAATGAAGGACGATACACATTCCTTTAAATTCTTCACTTCCCAATCAGCGGGGATTTTTCCGAGTTCGGTTTGTTTGTAGGTAGGTTTGGCGGGGGCGAATCCGGGGAGGCGTTTCTTGCCAGTGAGGAGTTGTTGCATTGCGCCTTGTTTGATGTTTTTCTTTTTGGCGATGAGTTTTTCTAGGTTCGCGATTAGGGTGTCAACGTCGGAGAGGGCGCTTGCAATGCACTGTTGTTCTTTTATTGTGGGAGGAACTTGCGTATAGACATCATTAATTTTTTCAACAGACAATCCTGGTTGTGCACAGCCCGTTGCATACTGATTTAAATTTAGCGCCGTCAATTGATAATATAACCATATGGCATCAATATCTTTTTTAGGAGATGCAACAACAGCATGTTCTGTGGCGTAGAATTTTCCTTTTGCCAAATTAACATTTCCACACAACTCACCTTGACGCCCAATAATTGGATAAATACCATCATGAGAATAATGAGACAAATAGGCTCTAATTCCATTACCACCAAAACAAGGATATTTTGGATTGAAATCATTGTAAGAAGTCATTTTTCCGGCTTTTAAGCCTGCGATATCCTTCAATGGTTTTATTTCCCAATTGTTCGGTATCATTCCGACTTCAGTCATTTTAAAACCGCTCTGGATTGCCACGTCGCTACGCTCCTCGCAATGACGAGAGCCCTCTTTCGTCTTTCGTCTCTCGTCTTTCGTCTGAACCAAAGTCTGTTTGAATTTCGTTTCTTTCATAAATTAAGCCCTAGATCCTTCGACTCCGTTACACTCCGCTCAGGATGACGCATGTGGATCCTATCGCTTCGCTCCAGGATGACAATCTTTCGTCTCTTGTCTTGATCATACCTCAAATCCCATTTCTTTGAGGTGGTTCTTGACTTTGGTTTCGTAGTCGGCGACGGTTGCTTCGAGGTCAGGGAGCGTGTTTTCGTAGCGGTCGGCGAGTTCGGTCACGCGGGTTGCAATCTTGTGGCTGGTGGTGTCGTAGAGGCTCTTGATTCCTTCGAAAATATCAAAGCTCCACTTCTGTTTTACGAGCAGGTCCTTGATTTCTTTTTCGGTGAGTTCGGCATACTTGTTCTTGACGGATTCGTCCAGCGCCTTGTTCAGTTCCTTGACGATGCCTGCCTGGTTTTTCGCGGTGGCGGCAAGTTCGGTGTATTTGGCGAGTACTTCGTATTCTTCGCTCTTGTTGCTTGCCTTTTGCTTTTTCAGTTCCTTCAGCTTGGCGGCAATTTTCTTCGCGTCCAGGTCTTCGCTTTCTTCCTTGGCGTAGTCGGCCAGCACGCTGCCTTCGCCGCTGTTTTCTTCCACGAATTCTTCGAGCCTGGATTCGCTTTCGGCGACAACTTGTTCGGCACGTTCGATTTCGGCCTGTTCCTTGGCAAAGTAAACGCGCTCGATGACGGTCTTGGGCAAGAGTTTGCCTTCCCAGCCGATTTCCTTGGGCTCGGCCTTTTTCTTGCCGTCGTCCTTTTTAGATTCTTTCTTGAAGATTTTCACGATTTCGGCACCGGCCATGTAGCCGTCGTACTTGAGCACGAAAACGTCGTCGCTCATGGTCTCTTGCCAGTAGGCGAGCAACACCTGATAAACGTCGTAAAAGTCCACGAGTTCAATGTGGCGAAATTCGTCTATCAGCGATTCCGAAAGTTCTATGATAAACTTCTTCACATCAACCGTGCCGTCAATGTTCATCAACTTCTTGGAAGACTTCTTGAGCCATGCGTCAAAGGCGTTGTCAATCTGTTCGGCGTAGGCCTTGAATTCTTCGTCGTTGAAGATTGCGCCACGGATTTCGTCTTTTTCTACCTTGAGCTGGTAATAGCCCGCACGGAATTTCTTGAAGAGTTTGCTCTTGAGGCCAGGGAAAATATCCCAGTAGCGTTTTAAGGAATCCACGTCGCCCGCGGGGATACCGCCGTTCAGATGGGCGTCAATAGACTGCTCGTCTTCGGCGTCGCCGCTGTCGATGTAACGCGGGATGTTCAGGTTGTAGCCGTTCTTGACCTTGATTTCTTCCATCGGGACAAAGCGCGCGTACTTGGGGTCGTCTTCGATGCGGTTCACGAAGGTCTGCACAATCTTGTGGATGTCGCGTTCGCGCAGGCGGTTCTTGGGGCCGTCTTTCACAAAGTCGTGGCTTGCGTCAATCATGAATATGCCGCCGCCCATTCCTTGGCGTTCGGCTGCGTCTTCCTTGTCCATCACGATGATGCAGGCGGGAATGCCCGTGCCATAGAAAAGGTTCGCGGGGAGCCCGATAATGCCCTTGATGTAGCCGCGGTCGATGATGTTCTTGCGGAGGGATTCTTCGGCGTTGCCACGGAACAGCACGCCGTGGGGCAAAATCACTGCCGCCTTGCCGGTGGGCTTGAGCGACTTGAGGATGTGCAAAAGCCAGGCGTAGTCACCGTTCTTTTCGGGCGGGCGATCGTCATAGCCGTCGAAGCGGCCAAATTCCTGTAAGCCGTCGGTCCAGTTCTTGAGCGAGAACGGAGGATTCGCGACCACAAAGTCGAAACGTTTCAGAGCGCCGTTGTCCAGGTATTGCGGGTTCGAGAACGTGTTGCCCGACTTGATTTCGCCACTTGCCTTGTTGTGGAGAACCAGGTTCATTTTTGCAAGGCCCGCCGTCGTGGTTTCTTTTTCCTGGCCGTAAATGGCGATGTCGAAGGGGGCCTCGTCGGCTGCGCGGATGAGGAGCGAGCCCGAACCGCATGCGGGGTCGTAAATGGTGGTGTTCCTGTTCTTGACTTTCCCAAGGCCGATGACTTTCGCCAAGATGCGGCTGACTTCTGCCGGGGTGTAGAACTGGCCCTTGCTCTTGCCGCTTTCGGTAGCGAAGTTACGCATCAGGTATTCGTAGGCATCGCCCAGAATGTCGTCGCCGCCCGCCTTGTTGTTGCTAAAGTTGAATTCCGGGCGTTCAAAGATAGACACGAGGCCGGTCAAGGTATCCACCATGTCCTTGCCGTTACCGAACTTGGAATTGTCGAAGAACTTTGCATTGTCGATGACGCCTGTCAAGTTGTTCGCTTCGGCGAGTTTCGCGATGGCCTTGTCCATCTTTTCGCCAATGTCCTTGTTGTTCTTGAGCGCGACGAGGTCATCAAAACTACCGCCTGCAGGAACGTTGATATCGGCGTACTTCTGACCCTTGAACTTGTCGGTCACGTACTTCACAAAAAGGAGCGTCAGAATGTAGTCCTTGTACTGGCTAGCGTCCATGCCGCCGCGCAGTTTATCACAAGATTCCCAGAGAGAAGAGTAGAGTTCGTTCTTCTTGATAGCCATATAAAAACGCTAGGTAGAGAGGGGGTTAGTTTGTTTCGTAAATATATATAAATGGAGGGTGAGGGTTGCTAAATCCTAAAAAAAGATCCCCGACCAGGTCGGGGATGACATACTGAGGTTGATTTCGGTTGACCTTACCAGTCTTTCGCAGGTCTAGCCTGCCCGCGGATGGGTTTCCAGGGCTTGCGTTCGCCGTTCTGCTCGTCGAAATCCTTCAGGAGCTGTGCAGCCTCTTCGGGGCTCATCTCGCCCATCTGCACGGGCTGTTCCTGGGGTTCTTCGCCACCCTGGCTGTCGCTGGAATTTTCCTGCGGCTGCTCGGGTTGCTGTTCAGGCTGTTGCCCACCATTGCTGTCGGAACTTTCACCGCCCTGGCTGCTGCTGGACTGGCCACCGCCATTCTGATTCTGGTTTTGGTCATCGCCCTGGCTCGAAGAACTCTCAGACCCGCTGGAATTGCCATCGCCGTTCTGGTCCTGGTTCTGCTGGTCCTTATTCTGGTCCTGATTCTGATCTTTATTTTGATCCTGATTCTGGTCCTGGTTATTGTCCTGGTTCTTGTCGTTCTTCTTGTTCTCGTTCTTCTGCTCGTCCTTGGCTTCCTTGATGCGGTCAAGAAGCATTTGCAGCTTCTGGTCGTTCGGGTAGTATTGCAGGCCCTCGTTGCAGGTGATTTCGGCAGAAGGCAGGCGGTTTTCGATGTACTGGAAGGCCGCATCGCTGTAGTAGGCGCTCGCGCTCTTCGGGGCGGCAAATGCTGCTGCGGACAATAGCAAAATCAACACAATGGACCCTATCGCTGCGCTCCAGGGTGACATAAGTCTAAATTCTTCGCGCATCAGATCACCTCCAGGTCGTTGTCGGTGTTGCTCGCGTCAATCTTCGCCTTGGGCTTGCGGCCGGCCTTGATTTCGATGACGTCGTCGATGCGCTGCACGTGGCCGCTCAGCTGGCCCGCAGTCTCGTCCTCGGCAATCAGGTTCTCGAGCATCTCCTTGGCTTCGGCGTACTTGCCGTCCTTGCAAAGTTGCAATGCGCGCGCCAGGACTTCCTTCGCCTTGTCGGAAAGCGGCGGCTGTTTCTGGTCGTTGTTCTGGTCCTGATTCTGGTCCTTGTTCTCTTTCTGCTTGTCGAGTTCTTCCTTCAGCTTGCGCTGGACAATTTCCACGTTCTTCTTCGCGTTCTCGAAATTGTTGTCGAGGTCGATTGCCTTTTTCAGATATGCTACGGATTCGCGCCAGGCCGCAATGCGTTCGCTACCCTCGGCGGCCTTCTCGCCCATGCGGAAATACGTATTCGCGAGGTTGTAGGCGGCCTTCGCTGCCATACCCTTATCGGGCATGCGCACGGCGCTCTCGAGTTCCTTCTTGGCCTCTTCGTAATTGCCGAGCCTGTACTGGCACGTTCCGATATTGTAGAACAATAGCGGGTTCGCGGGTTCGGCCTCGCGGGCCTTCATGTACTTTTCCAAGGCACCGGCATAGTCGCCGTTCTTGAACAGTTTATTGCCGTCGTTTATAGGCCGCGCCCAGAGGGCAACCGACAGCACACATACTAAAATCAAAAAAATTCGCATTTTCAAGCCTTCGTATTCTCTACATGGCAAGAATATACAAAATCGCCGTGCTCAAGACAAACAACGAAACAAGTGCATAACCAAGCACTTTCCACTTGGTCGACGCCCCTTCTAGAGAAACTCCCCAGCCGACAAACGGGACGAAACTCAAGATGACCGGTGCGATGTACCTGAAATCGTTGCTGCAAGAATACGGCACCTTGATCCGCAGGAACATGAGCGCAGCGAAGAAGGCCGCGCCCTGCAAAAGGAGAATCCAATGAATCGCGCCAAGTCTCGCCTTCCAGAATCCGCGGGCAGCATACACGAGCATCCCGAGGAAAGACACGCTCATCAGGGTTGCAAGCGTCCTTCCGGTCCCGTTGCGCACCAGTTCGAATTCACCGAACATCGACGACTTGAACGCATAATTCCAGAAGAACTCGCGCCCCCATTCCTCGTTCCAGGCACTCGTGTAAGGATGCGTCACAAAGGACTTCAGGTCAAAGAAAATGTAGTTGAACGCCTCGTTGCCAACCTTCAACCGCCCGTTCAGGCCGCTCGAATTGCCCACCAGGTCGGCATCGCCCAGCAACTTCTGCAGGAGGATTCCGGCAATCAGGGCGACAAACATTCCCCAGGCCACCCACTCGGACCTGGACGCAGTAAGCCGGCGGAAATTGTGAACATAGCCGCACACGGCAAACAGGAACGTCGTCCCGAGCGTCACCACGGCAGTCGTCTTGGTCCACATCGCAAGCGCCGTAGCGACAACGGACACAATCAGGTACTTGCCTTTCCCCTTATTCAGATAGTTGATACCACCCCAAAGGCAAAGGACATGCATCAGATAGAACATCTGGTCGTTGCCAATGCGGGGCGCGACAAGAATCATCAACGGCCAGAAAGTCCACAAGAGCGAAGAAAGCCCGAGTGCAGCGCCGCCCATGAAGCCCTTGAGGAAGAACAAGCCAAGCAAGAGCGTCGCCACCGAGAGCAGCAGGCTAAACACCTGCAATCCCGTAGTGCCGCCCACGCCTATCCCGTTGCCAAACACGAACGAGGGCACCGACGACACATAATAAACAGGCGGGTGGTAGCAGGTCCAGCAGTCATCGACTCCCGGAACGGCATGCTTTTCGAGAACGTACTGCACGTAAGCGACGTGGCCGTCGACATCGTTCGAATAAGTCGTGTAGGGAACGTTCGCAAAGAAAACCGTCCTGATAGCCACGCCAAGGAAGAAAACAAAGAGAAGCCCTCCGCGGAGTCCGAGCCTGCGCCCTATTAGGAGGCACAGGACCGCAAAGAACAGGACCGCCCCCACATTCGAAGCGGTGGCAGCCGCCGAACTCTGGTAGACAAACAGGTTCAGGCCCGCATCGCCCCCGTTGTTCTTCAGGCTGAACGCAAAGTGCGCCTTGTCCCCGACCCTGTGGGGTGCAAGCACGCTATCCTTCAGGAGGAAGCCCTTCGAGAAATTGCAACGGTCGTGGAAGCCCGACACGTCAACTTCTTCCCCGTTCACGACAATGCTTTCTGCGCAGTCATCCGGAACGACGCGCAGGTCGTATGAGGCGTTAAAGGGATTGTGGATATCCAGTTCCACCTGGAACAGTTCGCCGTCCGCCATCTTTTGCGCAACCGGGAAGCTCACCCTTTCGGGATCGCCGTCCCTGGTCAACACGACATTGTCAATGGAGACGCGCATGGCAACGCCCGTGACGACACAGGCCACGAGCAGCAGGGCGCAATAGAGTTCAGGGAGCTTGAAAAAAGCTACGACGCGTTTCATGGTCTACGACTTCTTGCCTTCGTGGTATTCTTCTTCGCTGTTCACGTTCCAGAGCGCGGTCTTGTCAGCGGAGTTCTCGCGGATGCACTTCACGACTTCCATGGCGCTGAGCATGCTGTGGTCCATGTTGTTGTACTTGTGCATGCCGTTTCGGCCCATGAGGAACAGGTTCTCGATCGGGTCCACGTATTCACGGATCCTGTCGAACTCGCCGTAGGTGCCGAAGTAGGCGGGATACGCCTTCTTGATGTGGAACACCACGGAATCGCGCACGTCTTCGGGACGGGCGACATCTATCTTGTCGAGTTCCTCGATGGCAAACTTGATGAAGTCCTTGTCGGGCATGCGCCACATCTCGTCGCCCTCGGTGGCGAAGTATTCGAGGCCGATCCACACCTTCTCGGGGTCGGCCACCAGGTAGGGGCTCCAGTTGTTGAAAATCTGGATGCGGCCGAGCTTCACGTCGGATTCCTGCACATAGATCCAGTTGTCGGCCACGAACTTGAGCTTGCTTTCGGGAGAGCCGGGCTTTGCCGGATTCTTGATGAGCAGCTTGTCGAGCAGGAGTCCCACGGTAATGAAGTCGCGGTACACGAGGCCATCGGCGACGCGCCTGACATCGGCTGGCACAGGAGTATTTTCGCTATCCATCGCGGAGACGAGTTCCTTCACCGGCATCGTGCTGAGGAAATAGTCGCAGGCAACCGTTTCGTGCATGACGACGCCCGTGCCGTCCATACTTTCCACGACAACGCTTTCGACGCGCTTGCCGTCGGCGGTGCGGTTCACGCCCACCACCTTCTCGTTCATGCGAATTTCGCCACCCGCTTCCTTCACCTTCTCGGCAACTGTTTCCCACAGCTGGCCGGGCCCGAATTTCGGATAAAGGAACTGCCCGATGAGGCTCGTCTCGGTATCCTTCTGGCGGATGTCCGCTCCGTTCGCGGCCCCCGCGGCCGGCTTTTTCTTGCCGGCGAAAATCTGCTTCACGGCGTGCACCACGGTCTTCGTGATGGAAAGTCCCTTGATGCGCTGGCCACCCCAGTCGGGGCTGATCTTGCTGCACGGCACGCCCCACACCTTCTCGGTGTAGTCGCGGAAGAACGTGCGGTAGAGTTCCACACCGAAGCGGTTGATCATGAAATCTTCGAGGCTCTTTTCCTTGCGGGCGGGCAAAAGCTGCACCTTGATGTAGCTCATGCCAATCTTGAACATGCGCCACAGCCCGAGGTTGCGGATGGTATCGCCGTTCAGGCTCACCGGATAATCGAAAAGCTTGCGGAGGAAAAGGATTCGGCTGAGGCGGCTGCGGCAGAGCATCACGTAGTCCGTCTTCTCGGGATCGGGGCCTCCGGCAACCAGAGGCACGCTGCGCCCGATGGCGATATCGTCCTTCGAGGCGACACCCTGCAGCGGCAGAATTCCCTGCCACCAGTCCATCACGGTATCGCTCTTGCTGAAGAAGCGGTGCCCGCCGATATCCATGCGGTTGCCATTGTAACGAGCCGTCCGCGAGATGCCGCCGATGACATCCTCGGATTCAAATATCACGGGCTTCACGTCCGTGGTACGCAACAACTCCAGTGCCGCCGTAAGTCCCGCAGGACCGGCGCCCGCAATTACAGCAACTTTCTTCGATTCGTTCTCCTGAGCCATTTTACACATCCTTCTTCTTTTTAAAAAGCAAAAGCTTTCGCGCCCCAAAATTCCACATCAGCACGAGAACCGCGGCGACCATCTTGGACACCATCTCGTTCAGCGAAAGCCCATCGACCATCAGGTACATGAGCAGCTGGTTGATGCCGACTCCCGCGATTCCCACCAGGGCAAACAGGACAAACTCGGCAACCTTCTGCTTTTCGAGCGTCCGCTCGCATGCGGTAAACACCCACACGATGCTCATGGTATAGTTGAGCACAAGCCCCGCCACAAGTCCCACGAGGTTCGCGAGCAGGTAATGCCATTCGCAGACATAAAGGCAAAGCGCGAACAGCCCGAAATCCACTACAAAGGCAAGCCCTCCCGTCACCAGGTAACGGAGGAACTGTCCCAGCAAGGACTTGCGAGGGAACCGGTCTCGTAGCGATTTTATCTTATCAGCAATCACGCGTCTGCAAATATAATTAAGCCAAAAAGACTAGGCCAAGATTTCGCGGCCATACAAGGCAGAAACCAGGCCAATCATGCTCTCGTGATCCTTTACCGCAGTCATTTCGCGGATACTGTGCATGCTGAGCATGGGCTCCCCGACATCGACCGTCGGGATTCCGAGCGCAGAAGAAACGGTGGGCCCGACGGTGGAGCCGCAGGGCATGTCGTTACGCATCACGAATGTCTGGTACGGAATTTCCGCCTCCTTGCAGAGCATCTTGAACCGCGCATTCGAGAAAACATCGCTCGCATAACGTTTTTGCGAGTTTGTCTTCAATACAATCCCCTCTCCCAGAATCGGGGCGTGGTTCTGCTCGTGCTTCTGCGTAAAGTTCGGATGTTCGGCATGCGCCATGTCGATCGAAAGGGCAAGGCTAGACGCAAGCGCCCTATTCAAGGAGACATCCGGCGCAACCTCTTCCAGGACGCTCCTGAGGAAATTCCCGCCCGCTCCTTCGCGCGTCTCGGAGCCGACCTCCTCGTTGTTGAAGAACGCGGCCACCAGATAATCCTTCCTTGGCACGGGGGCGTTCGCCATCGCAAGTGCAACCGCATGGCAACTACTCAGGTTGTCGAGCCTGCCGGAGTATATCCATTCATTATCGAGCCCGCCCAGCCGTGCAGGCTGCGCATCGAAGAACTGCACGTCAAAATCGAGCAGCTCCGCACCTTCGGGCAGTTCCCCTTTCAGCGCGTCCACAAACCTCACTCCCTCGCGGCTTGTCCACAGCGCATTCAGGTCCGTCTGCGGATTTACCTTCAGGCCGTCCTGGTTCACGCCGCGGTTCAGGTGGACCGCCAGTTGAGGAATGCGGACAAGTTTGTCTGAACGGAACACCTTCGTCTCGATTTTTCCGCGAACCCCGTACGCCAGAATTCCGGCGTATCCCAGATCGCGGTCGAGCCAGCTCGTATAAATCGGGCTCCCGTAGATTTCGGGATGGAGAGTCTGGATACCCGCCGAGCGCACATCCGGGTTCGGGGTCACCTTGAGCGCCGGGAAGTCGGTATGGGCAAGCGCAATCCTGAACTTCGAGTCCGCACAGGCTTCTTGGGGTTCCCGGACAGCGACGAGCGCACCGCCACGTTCCCAAATTTTCAGTTTTCCAGCCTTGGATTGCGACAAAAGCGCCCTGATTCCCTCGACCGTATGGTAAGGGGTGACCGATCCGTCCAGAAAATCCAGAAATTCCATAAAAACCTCTCTTTTCCCTGCAAAATAAAAAACACGAAACCGCCTTTGCACACTGAAAATAAATATTTATATATTTCGCACTATGATATTCAAGCCCGTCAAACAAATCAACTGGATGGAACTCTCCGGCCTCCTGGTCGGCGTGTTCTTTACCGTTGCAGTTACGATTTTCGGGATTGTCCTCTATACGAAGCTCTTTGCCAGCGGCATGATCGGCGTCGAAGAATACAGCCTCCACAGCACTTTCGAAAAGGCGCTCGGCCTCCGACCCGGCACCCGCGTCCAGATCAACGGCGTCGACGTCGGCCAGATTTCGGATATGGAAATCGAAGGCGACGGCGTCCATATGGAATTCGTCATCCGCAAGCAGTTCCAGAGCTGGATTACCGACAGCGCACAGGTCTACGCCATCCGCGACCAGAACCTGATCTCGGCGCGCGTCATTAACATCGACGTCAAGAAGGGCAAGGGCCGAATTCTTGACGACGGCGACTACATCACCCCGGGCAAGGCTCAAGATATCGAGACCGTACTCGAAACCACGAACGAACTCCTGGGTCGCGTCAACGAACTTATCGATGCGGCGGACACACTTGTCGCCATGGCCATGGACACAGGAACGACCGTCGGCGCACTCTTCGGTTCGCGCACCCTCTACGACAACCTGAACATGCAGTTGCACCGCCTCAACGACATTACGCTTGCCGGAAAGTCAGCCCTCTTCAAGACTTCCAGCCTGCTCGACACGCTGCACAGCAATATTCCCGGACTCATGCACAAGGTCGACGGGATTACGGACGACGTATCCGGGATGATGAACGAACTCAAGCCCCTGCCCGGCAAGGTCGACCAGCTCATGGGCAACGTCGACGGCCTGATGGGCAACATCGACAACACGATGGGCAAGGTGGACGGCCTGCTTAAGGAAGTGGGCCAGGTGACCACCGGGCTTTCGGATTTCATGGAATCGACCGAACAGACCTTGCAGAACGCCGACGACCTCATGACCGGCATTTCGAACATGTGGATCATCCGCAGGAACATGCCTAGCAAGGATTCCGTACCGTTCATGGTGGAGACGCTATGGTAATTCGCAAGTTCGGCATCGCAGCGCTACTTTCGCTCGCAACGCTTGCAAGCGCATCGGAATCGGGCATTCTCTCGTCCCGCGCGCAGCGTTCCCTCGATGCAGGCAAGATAGCCAAGAGCTACGGCCAGCTCGAACGCGCATTGCTCGCCAGCCGCAAGGAATCGGATCTCCGGGCCGAAGCCCGCGTGCTGATGGCCATGGCACAAATCCGCACCATGAGCCTCGACTTCGCGTTTGCCGATTCGCTGCTCGCCCAGGTGCGCGAGGAAGTTCTCGACAAGACCTCGAAAATCCTGTTCCTCCAAGGGAAAGCGGCACTCGCAAATGCGCAGGGCAAGTTCGACGAAGCACTAGGCCTCTGCAAGTCCGCAGACCCCAACTCGTTAAAGAAGGTGGACGACCCGCTGCAGGCGGCGTTCTATTCCGAATGCGCCATCGCGCAGGCAGCAGAACGCAGGAGCGAAGACGCAGACGAATCGCTCAAGATGGTCGGGAAGCGTTCCGACAAGAAGGGCGGATTCTACGCCTGGACTGCGGCGCGCATGGCAGACCTTTCGGGCAAGGGAACCGCGGATTCGCTCTACAGGGAAGCCGAGAAAAAGTCCATCCGCGGCAACATCCCCTACATGACCGCGACTATCCTCTACCACCGTTCACAGCTCAAGAGCACTCCGGCAAAGGAAGCCGAGGATCTCAAGCTCCGTTGCAAGAACGCGTTCGAACTGATGGGCCTCCCGAACAACGCAAAGCGCTGCGGGGAATAGACCTCTTTTTCTTTTCAAGGCAAAATGCGCCGGTTAAGCCGACGCATTTTTCATTTCCACATTTTTTAATTCGCTACGGGAGCCGCCGCCGAATCCGGCTGGGCTATCACGGAATCCGCCGGGGCTTCCTTCGGTTCTTCCACCTTCTTCAGCGAAAGCAGGTGGTGGAACGCATACGGCGGAGGCAACTTTCCATCGGCAAACGCATCGATAGTATTCTTCACGTCGTTGTACTTGGTGGAATCTGCCCCAGTCTTCGAGCCGACGCCACGGTATCCCAGCACACGGAAAGTCTTGTTGTAGAAGCTTTCGCGGAACTTCTTGAAGCGGGGCTGCATCACGTCGTTCAGGATCATTTCGAGCGCGGTCTCCGTCTGTTCCGCATCGAGTTCGAACGTGCGGTACATGAGGCGGATATGCTGGGGAATCGTCGTATCGGGACTGTCGAAGTAAGGGCGCATCACGTCGGCCGCGGCACGCGGGTTAGGGAAGGGCCCCTTCGAGAGGCGAAGCGAGAACCCGACCGCAAGGCGCCACTGTTCCGGAAAGTTCTTGATTGCACGGCGCATCACGATAAAGTCCGTGGTGTCCTGCGTATCGATCGGAGTGATGCTACCGACAAAGTAATACGGCGTGTAGAAGAGGCTGTCGAGTTCGGTGCAGAGGTTCGCCACATGGCTCAGGTGGTTGTATTCCTTGCCGGAGAGAAAGCTTTCGCCCAGGTCCGTAAGCCCCTTGATCCAGAGGAGCCCCGCGACGGAGGCGTCATTCCCAGCGGCGACATACTTCACGTACGAAGCCTTCGGCAAGAAGGATTCATCGAAATGCGCGTTCGGGAGCGGCTTCGCCAGGTTGAAGGCGAGCGCGATAACCGCTACGGCAAGAACGATGCATGCAACGAACCGCATAGGCCTTCCCTATAGCGCGCAGGCCTCGGCCAGTTTTTCGAGAGCGTCGATACAGTCGTTCGCGAAATTCGCCGGCGTGTTGTTGCGCTGCCATGCGAAATTGAGACCGCTCGAACTGTTGAGCACGTGGAACTTGCGCTTGCCGCCGCCGTTCGCGATTGCGGTAAGCACGGTCTTCGCGTCGCCGCCCTGTCCTCCCGGCACTCCCGGAATCGAGACGCCCGGAATCAGGAACGGGATTTCGTGCTTCTTCGCGACCGTGTAGGCGGTAATCTGTTCGAGTTCCTCGGGATGCGTCGCACCGACGACTGCACCCAGGTACCCGAGACTTCCGTCCCATTCCATAATCTTGTCAGCAACGGAGTAGAACGCCTGCGCATTGTCGCGCGGGTCATCGCTGCGGACGACCGTCATGTCCTGGAAATCGTGAGCACCCTTGTTGCTCGTGCGGAGCAGCACGTAGGCGCCGTTCTCGGAGTTCTCGCGGATGAACGGGCCGACAGAATCGGCACCCATCCACGGCGAAACCGTCACGGCATCTGCCTTGTACACGTCGTAGGCGGCAGTCGCATACGCGGCACTCGACTTGCCGATGTCGCCGCGCTTTGCATCCAGAATAACGGGAATGCCCGCGCTCCTGTAGTCGGCAATCAGCTGCTGCAGCACAAGCATCGCCTGCACGCTCACGCATTCGTAGTAGGCGCTGTTGGGTTTCACCACGGCGGGCTGCACGTTACGGCGCAATGCGCATTCCAGAATGTCGGAATAGAAGCGCTTGATCTTCTCTTCGGCGCTGCCTTCGAGCGGAATAAGCTTCAAGACCGGGTCCATGCCGAGGCATACCGGGTTCCCGCACTTCGCGATTCTCTGTTCGAGAAGTTCGTGGAAATTCGCCATTACTTGAGTTCCTCCTGAATCTGCGCGGCCTCGTAGCTGAGGATTCCGTGCGCCACGGAAACATTCAAGGATTCAAGTTCGCTGCTCATCGGGATCTTCACCGTCTCGTCGGCAAGCTCGATGAAATACGGATTGGTGCCTGCGCCCTCGTTCCCCACGAGGAAGGCCATCTTGCGGAGCTTGTGCTTCGGAATTTCCTTCAGGCTCTGCTTTGCGTGCAGGTCCGTCGCAATGATGGTATAGCCCTTGCTGCGCAGGAAGTTGATGTGGTCCACGAGGTCGATATCGAATTCGAAGGGAACGCGCAGGAACGTGCCCGAGGAGCCGCGGACCACCTTCGGGTTGAACGGGCTCACCGTACCGCGGCCGAGCACCATGCCGTTGGAACCGAAACCGAGACTCGTACGGAAAAGCGTCCCGAGGTTGCCCGGATCCTGCACGGCGTCAACGAGCGTGAGCACGCTGCGGCTCGCCTCGTAGACGGGCTTGGTGTTCGCGATGCGGCAATGGGCGATAATCCCCTGCGGAGTAACCGTCGAGGAAAGCTGTTTCATCTGTTCCGGCGTGAGCACGTGGAGCGTGACTTCGGCGTCGTTGATTTTTTCGATGAGGTTCTCGTCCTCGAAACCTTCGACGACATACACGGCAATCACAATTTCGCGATGACGGGAGACAAGTTCGTCAACGACATGCACGCCTTCGCCAAGGAAGCGGCCTTCGCGTTCGCGGCCCTTCTCGGTCGTAATGGCCAGGAGCTTGCGGAACCAGGGCGGATTCGCCTCGGAAGACACAGTCTGTTCCGCCTGGGCGGCGCGAGTCTCCAATACGGATTCGTCGATATTCTCGTCGATAAGTTCGGCCTTCTGTTCGGGACGCTGACGGTACACGGGAGCACCCATGTCGCCAGAAGCGCGGAACGGACGGGAGTCGCGGTCGAAGCGCTTCTTGAAGGGGCGATCCCCGAAGCTGCGGGGACGGCGTTCGCGGCTGAAGCGGCCTTCGCCATCTTCACGGCGGCGTCCGTCTTCGCGCAAACCGCGCGGGCGGTCGCCTCGGAATCCCGGACGGTCGGAGCCCTTGAATACAGGGCGTTCTTCCCTGCGGAACGGGCGGTCGCCGGCATCCGTGCGGGAATCGTCGTCACGGCGGGGGCGACGTTCGTCTCTTTTTTCGCTAACTCCGAACTTGCGGTTCAAAGTCGTTCTCACTGTGCGCTTGTTTTCTTCGCTCATAATTTTTCCATCAGCTGTCTGGCGACAGATTCGCCATCGATTTTAAGTAGTTTGTACAATTCCTTAATTTCGCCCTGTTCCACAAAACAATCCGGCAAGCCAAAGCGGAACACCTTCTTGTCCGTATAGCCGAGATCCTCGAGCAGGTCCGACACGGCAGAACCGTAGCCGCCGATTCGGGTATTGTCCTCGAGCGTGACGATGACCTTGTGGTTTTCGAACAGGCCCCGATAAGATTGCGTATCGAGCGGCTTTATAAGGCGCGCATCCACAAGCGTCGGGCTGTATCCGTTCTGCTTCAGGATTTCTGCCGTCTTCTTGAGTTCGTTTGTCATGAATCCCGCACCGAGCAGCAAGATATCCTTCCCCTGCTCGATGACCTTCGGGAGTTTCGCGTCAAAAGGCTTGTCGCTTACCGGGGCAAGGGATTCGGCAAGCGCCGTGCCACGCGGATAGCGGATGGCAACCGGGCCTTCCATGTCGATGGAGGCCGTTATCATGTCGCGGAGCTCGTTCTCGTCGCTAGGAGCCATGATGGTAAGGCCAGGCACGGTACGCAGGAACGAAAGGTCGAATGCACCATGGTGCGTGGGGCCGTCGGCTCCGACAAGCCCTGCGCGGTCGAGGACGAAAACGACATGCAGGTTCTGGAGCGCCACGTCGTGCATAATCTGGTCGTAGGCGCGCTGCATGAAGCTCGAATAAATTGCCACGACGGGAACAACGCCATCGCAGGCGAGCCCCGCGGCAAAAGTAACCGCATGCTCTTCGGCGATGCCCACATCGATGACACGGTCGGGCAGTTCCTTCGCGACAATATCCATGCCGCAGCCAGTCGGCATCGCGGCCGTAATGCCCATGATGCGGTCGTCCTTCTTCGCAAGTTCCAAAAGCGTCTTGCCGAACACGCTTGTCAGCGAGGGATTCGGGCTGCCCGGCGAAAGCGGAAGTCCGCTCTCGGGATCGAACGGGCCCGTACCGTGGAACTTCGTCGGATTCTTCTCGGCAGCGTTGAGGCCGCGGCCCTTCTCGGTAAGCACGTGCACAATGCAGGGACCGGGCTGGTTCTTGACCCTCTGAAGGATCATGATAAGTTCGTTAATGTCGTGGCCGTCGATCGGGCCAAAGTAGCGGACGCCCAGGTCCTCGAAGAACGTTCCGGGCTTCACCGCATTCTTCGCGGCCGTTTCCACCTGCAGGAACAAATCACGGAAACGGCTGCCGAGCACACCCGGAAGCCTCTTCATCAGGCGGTCCAGGTCCGAACGCATCTTGTTGTAGACCGGGTCCGATATAACGCGGTTCAGGTACTTGCTGAACCCGCCCACGTTCGGCGCGATGCTCATCTTGTTGTCGTTCAAGATGATGGTCATGTTCTGCTTCGAGACGCCCGCATTGTTCAGGGCCTCGTAGGCCATACCGCCAGTCATGGAGCCGTCACCAATGACCGCCACCACGTTGTTCTTGCGGTTGAAATGGTTACGGGCAACCGCAAAACCGAGCGCCGCAGAAATCGAGGTGGTAGCATGCCCCGCGCCAAAGCAGTCGTATTCGCTTTCGCAGCGCTTCAAGAACCCGGAGATGCCGCCCTGTTGACGGAGCGTGTCGAACCGGTCGTAGCGACCCGTCAGAAGCTTGTGCACGTAAGCCTGGTGTCCCACGTCCCAGACAATCTTGTCGTCCGGGGCGTTGAACACGTAATGGAGCGCAAGCGTGAGTTCCACGACGCCAAGGCTAGACGCAAGATGCCCGCCATGCTTCGAGACCTGCCCGATGATGGTTTCGCGGACCTGCGATGCAAGCCGGTTCAATTCGTCCAAGGAGCAGTGCTTGATGTCCTCGGGAGACTTTACGTCTTTCAATTCCATTACTTAACCCGTGTAATGATGAAGGCGGCAATCGCGCGGAGGATGGAGGTGTCGCAGTCCAACCTATCCAAGGCAAGGAGAGATTCTTCGTAGAGTTCGTGCGCACGCTCGCGGGACTTTTCGAGTCCGACCAGCGAAGGATAAGTCGCCTTGCCCTTCTCGATGTCGGAACCGGCATCCTTGCCCAGTTCCTCGGTCGTAGAAACAATGTCCAGGATGTCGTCCACAATCTGGAAGGCAAGCCCGATGGAGCGTCCGTAATCGCGGATAGCTTCGATAGATTTCTTGTCGGCGCCAGCCAGCATCGCACCCACCTGGAGCGAAGCCTCGATAAGGGCAGCCGTCTTGTGGTAATGGATGTAGTCCACAATTTCGAGGTCGACCGTCTTGCCTTCGCATTCGATATCGGTCATCTCGCCGCCGATCATGCCGTAGGTACCGAGCAGGTGGGCAAGCAGCTCTATCGCCTGGGCATCGCCCGTCTTGCCCATCAGTTCGAAAGCCTGCACGCACAGGGCGTCTCCCGCCATGACGGCAGTCGCCTCCCCGAACTTCTTGTGGTTCGTGAGCTTTCCGCGACGGTAGTCGTCATTATCGACACAGGGCAGGTCGTCGTGGATGAGGCTAAAGGTGTGGAGCATCTCGAGCGCAGATGTCGCAAGCCAGATTTTCTCGCCCTTGCCGCCGAACATGTCGAACGTCGCCTTTGCAAGGCCCGGACGCAAGCGTTTCCCACCAGCAAACATGGAATAACGCATAGCCTCGTGCAGGCGGCACGGGCGGTCACTTACGGGGGGAAGGTGTTCGTCAAATTTCGCTTCCGCTTCCTTGGCAATGCGGGCAAGATAGTCCTGCGCTATAGCAGATTCTTTTTCAAGATTTTCCATAATCCAAAGATACTTAAATTCGCGTTTACAAACAATGGCGGCATTGTTCAAATATCAAATAAAAAAGCCCCCAGCAGGGGCTTTTCGGACATTTTCATGTGCGTTAGAACAGTGCGCCGTAGAGAATCACGTCGTCGATGTAGAACTCGGAACCGTCCTGCACGAAGATGTGGAACTGCTTGACCCAGCTCTTGACGCCGCTCCACGAGGTGAAGCAAGTTTCCGTTGCCGCGGCACCCACGCAGAGTTCTGCCGGGTTCACGCTGATGCGCTTCCAGTCCTTGGAGAGCGGGATCCATTCAGTCGCGGCCTTCAGGTTCTTGCTATCATCGATATAGTTCTCGAGCGAAAGCCTGATGTTGCCGTTGCCCTTCGCGTAGAACACCACGGAATCGATTTCGGAGAGATTCATGTAGTGTTCGAAAGACGTTCCGACAAGGGCCCATGCGTAATCGTCGTTGGCAAGCTTGTATGTACCGTGGAACACCTTCGACTTGCGGGTCGAATCGTAGACGATACCTTCCGCCACATTGTTGGCCGGCTTGATTTCGGTACCCTTCTTGAGGAGGTCGATATTCAGGTACCAGCCTTCGCCATCCTTCTCGAAATCCTGCAGCACCTTCACCGGGTTCAGGAACTGCGTACTGCTGGGTTCGACGGAGGTCTTCCATTCCGTGTAGAGGCTGTTCAGGCTGTCGGATGCGACGAAGTAGATGGAAAGCGAATCGTCGGCAGGCACGTTCGGGAGTACGTAGGCACCCACATCGTTAGTCTTCACAAGCATGTCGAGGCCACGCACGCCCACCCACAGGAAATCAGTCGTAGAGCGGAGCGTTACCTTGCTCGAAATGGAAGCGGTTGCAGAAAGCCTGATAGTGTCGAGATCGGGAAGATCTTCCGCATCGAAGACTTTCGAGAACGCGAAGCCATCCGAAACGACCGTCAGTCGGAAATCACCCTTCTTGGGCCATTCCATAGTGAACTTGCCGTTCGCATCGGTGCGGACATCCGAATCCACCACCATGCTCTGGACGGCGAATTCTTCGGCCATCGCATCCGCGGCACGGAGGGCGACCGTCGCATAGGCAGCGGGAGTACCGTCCTTCAGGAGCGCGACGATTTTCCCTTCATCGGGATCGGGAGCGCGATAATCCTTCAGCACGGATTCGCGGGGCTTCAGGTACAAGGTCTTTTCGTCCAGGGTCTTGTCGTAGTCCCCGTCAACGAAATAGAGGTGCAGCGAATCGTTCGCCGGGAGCGCGGACAACGCGAACCAGCCGTTCGAATCGGTCTTCACGAGCACGTCGGTACCGAGCACGCCCACCCAGACATTGGAACTGCCTTCGGGAACATCCACGACTCCAGCCATCAGGGCGGTCGCGAGGAGGTTCACCGTGTCGGGGGAAGCCTTGTCGTTCGTTTCACTGAAATCGGCGCGGGTCACGACCTTGGAGAATGCGACTCCATCCGGATGGACCACCGTCAAGCGGTACTCGCCTTCCTCGGGAATCTTCACCTCGAAGGCGCCCTTCTCGTCTGCATAGCCGTCGGCCACCACTAGGGCGTTCTCCTCGACAGCCTGCGAAGCGCGGAAGTTGACCTTCCGGAGCGCGACAGACGCATAGGAAGCAGGCTTGCCGTCGATAAGCGCAAGTCCGTTCGTCGTCTCGCTGCCGGGACCTTTCGTAAATTCATCGGGCGCGGAAGAACAGAACCACCCCATAAGGGCGATCGGCATTAGAAGAAGCAACTTTTTCATTTTTCCTTCTCCTGTAGTTTCTTCGCAAATCCAATCGGGAACAGCTGGACATTCAGCTGGAAGACCGTATCGTCGCCATCGCCTTCCTGCGACATGCGCAGAAGTTCGCTGCGGAACTCCTTGATCTTTTCGCGGATGAGAGCGATGTCGTCCATGTTGAACGTCATCGTCACCGTGCTAATGTCCCTGAGGGGAGGCGCATGGCGTTCGAGGGATTCGCCGCCAAGGCGGATGGTTTCCTTCTGGAACGTGCGGACAGCCTCGGAGCGCCAGTTTCCACCGGTACTCACGAAGGTATCGTTCACCTTCCAGTATCCATCCCTATCCCTCGAAATCATGTTTAAATCATACAAAAGTTTTACGGCGCTCTTGGCCTCTTCCACCGTAATCGGGGGCGTACAGCTCTCCGCAAGGCCCTCGAAGTCGTCCTTGAACTTGCAGATGCCGATAATCGAGCGGATGGCGTTGCAATACCAGTTGCGGTAGAACTCGAGTTCCTTCTTCGCAAGCCTCTTGAGGGGGATTCCCTTCAGGATCTGCATCTTCTCGTAATGGTTCAGCGCCTCGGCATCCGTCTTCGCGCGGCCGAAGCAAACAAGTTCGGTCCAGTAGGCGGTCTCCTTCTCGTCGAGCCCGAAGAATTCCGCCATGGGCTTCACGAGAGAGAGCGTGAGGTGGATCTTTCCCTGGGATACGCGCAAAAGGTTGCCCGGGTCCGCCCCGAGCTTCATCGCCATGTAACGCCAGGAGATGACGCTCTTGCGCTGCTTGAAGTCGTCAAATGCGTCACGTATCCATTCGCGGTAGTCTGTATATTCAAAAATCGGCTTCACAAAAATATCCTCTGGAATCACCCCTCGGGGTGGCCCGCAAAGTCTTGTGGGCTAACAGATTAAAAATAAAACAGCGCAAGCCAAAAAGGTAGTATTAGGGGCTAGTCTCCGTTGTGAAATTTTACAACGACATTTTCGGCGCTAGGGCACGAGGCCGTCCAGCGGCACTCCGGGGATTCACGGGAAGCCGAAACCCCGCAAAAACCCTCAAATTCGAGGATACCGCCCTTAAGATCGTAGTTCACCAGGTAGTCCAGCACCTCGGACTTCGAGTCCAGGACCGCCCTCTCGCGCATCATTTTTGCGGTGACGGCAATCACACAGGCGTCCTTTTCCGGGTGGTTCTCGGCCTCCTCGGAGAGGGCGTTCCACGACAGCTGGATAGGCTTGAAATCGACCTCCGGCTCCTTGTGCGCGCACGAGGCGAGCAGAAGCGACAACGCCGCAAGGGCAAAGGAAAGACGCGTGCGCATAGGCTATCGGTTCTGGCGCTTGTAGGTCGCGCTCGTCACGCGGTTGCGGCCACCTTCCTTGGAGGCATAGAGGGCCTTGTCGGCGCGTTCGAACAGCTTCTTGGGATCTTCGCCCGGAATCATCTCCGCAATGCCGAACGAGCACGTAATGGTCTGCTGCTTGATGAGCTGGGCCTTCTCGATGGCGATACGGAGCTTCTCGGCCAGGAACTGCGCGTTCTGGATGGGAGTGTCGCCGCAGAGGATGACGAATTCCTCGCCTCCCCAGCGCACCAGGCTGTCGCTGTTGCGGATCTTGCCCTGGATGAGCTTCGAGAGGTTCACGAGCACCTCGTCGCCCACGCTGTGGCCGTAGGTGTCGTTCACTTCCTTGAAATGGTCGATATCGAGCATCACGAACGAGACGGAGGAACCGTTCTTGTTGAGGTTTTCCTGTTCGCGCAAGAGCACACTGCCGAAACCGGCGCGGTTGAGGCAGCCAGTAAGCGGGTCGGTACGGCTGGACTTCTCGTATTCGCTCTTCTCGATTTCGAGAGCCTCGAGGTAGCGCTCCAGTTCTTCCTGGCGCTTCTTGTTCGCGGCGCGCTCGCGGTTGTAGTCGAAGAAGCGGATGACGAGGATGATAAGGAAGGTGACGAACCAGACCGCGACGATGATGGTCACAAGGTCGGCCCACGGGATCTTCTTGCCCTTGAAGCAGAGTCCGCGGATTTCGAGCGTGCCGTAGCCGAGCGGGGCGTTCGTGCCCGTCTGGATTTCGATAAGCGGGATGTTCGAGAGGTCGACGCGCGCCTTGTGGACGTTGATTTCGTTCTGGGCGACCCACCAGGACGCCACGCGGAATTCCTGCGGGACGAACACGGCGGGATAAGTCTCTTCGAGCGGGAAGAACTCTATTTCGTTGAACTTGAGCGAACCTTCGTCGCCCTCGCGGTAGAAGTCGGCATCGTAGCCGCGCAGGTAGAGGCGGACCGTTCCCTCGCCACGGGGCTTGATCCACACGAAGATGCTGTCGTATTTGGAGAAGTCGCGGCCCTTGGTCTTGCCATCGCCCAGGAGGATCTTCACGCCCGCATACGGGTAGGCGTAGCCTTCCTTGAGTTCGTAGTCGACAATGATGGAAGAATCCGTACGGGTAAGGGCGACCGCGGAAGCACCCCCGTCCGCGCTGTCCGTCTCGGGAATCACGTAGGCGTAATCAGAAAGGTTCAGGAACGTAATATCGTCCAAACCGTTCTTGTATGCGAACAGCGCAATGACCGTCGCAGCCAATAGGACGAAAATCAGGATGTTCATCCTGAATAGGGCGTATATTTTCTCCATGATTCTCGACATGTTCCTTCCTACCGATATACCTCCAAAAATAACATATTACGGATTCCTAAACCAGCCCGCTACCGCGAAAGCCACCCGCCAAGGCGCCCGACAAGGGGTCTGAGAGTGTTCGCGAGCTCCTTTTGCGACATTTCGCTCGGGTGACCGTGCAAGGCGGTATTCTCGGTGTAAACAAACTTATACACAATATCGTTCTTCCCCGCGGCCACCTGGTCGTTGTAGATGCTCTCGACAACGCCGCCCAGGTCGTCATTCGGCCACGTCTTCGTCGCGACGAGCAGGAACTTCACGCCGGGATGCAGGGCGCGGAGCTTATCCAGCAGTTTCGCATACGCTTCCTTGAACTTGCCCACGTCCGCATACGGGGGCTCGCCCTGGAAATCGTTGATGCCCACGAACACGACCACGACCTGCGGATGGAACTTCTCGAAATTCCAGCGTTCGGCATCCTTTTCCTGTTCGGGGGTGCCCATCATCGTGTATTCGTACAAATTCTCGAGCGTCCACTCGGGGACGATATTCGCATAGTTGCGCACGAGCCCGCGACCGCTCACGGCGTTTACCTGGTAATCGGCCTTGTAGCCTTCGGCAAGCAGGAAGGCGTAGCTCTTGCTCGCGTTCGTCTTCTCGAAGGGCGTGCCGTCTTCCGGCCCCTTGCCCTCGACCCCGTAGCCGACCGTAAAGGAATCGCCGATAAATTCGATGCGTCGGTTCCAGGACTTCGGTTTCGGCCCGAAGGAACCGCCCTTCCCGAGTTCGATGCCGCGGATGCAGATCTTGCCCGGATTGGATTCACTGACCTTGACGAGGCGGTAGGTGTGGGATGCCTTGTCTTTCGGGGCCTTGAAGGAAAGTTTCCTGCGGTCGTTCACCGTCTCGTATTTCACCGCCTTGCCGTCGATTTCGAAAAGGAACCGGGCCTCGCCCTCGATGTCGAACGAAACTTCGGATGCCGTCGCGTTGAAGGAGACCGATGCCGCGGGGGCACTCGCACAAAGGCATTCTTCACTGACACTCCACCGCCCCTGCAAAAGCAGGGACTCTTCTTTGGGCATGGACATGGATTGCCCTCCATAGGCAAGGACGGACACAAAAAGGGCCGTCGGCAAAAACAACTTCACATTCATGGGGGACAAAGTAGCAAGTTCAGCCCCAGAGCCTGGGCGTTTTATATATTCTCTACATGCAAAAGCGCAGAAATGCATATGTTTTCATCGCGGCGGCCACCTTCTACGGGCTGCTCTCGGGCCTTGCCGCCGCGGGCGAGGCTGCGCCGGAAGGCGCCGGCGCCCCCCAGGTGGAGGCGCCCGCCCCCGGGTCCCCCGGGGACACCCTCACCCGCGAGGATGCGCGCATGGCGTACCTCGTGTACAAGCTGCTCGACAAGAACGGCAAGATAAAGGGTGCAAACCTCAAGCGCGGCGCAAAGCTCTTTT
Organism: Fibrobacter sp. UBA3718; assembly: GCF_002371935.1. NCBI lineage: Bacteria > Pseudomonadati > Fibrobacterota > Fibrobacteria > Fibrobacterales > Fibrobacteraceae > Fibrobacter > Fibrobacter sp. UBA3718. Next base: position 28,068 of record NZ_DFHR01000005.1, read on the forward strand.
ACCAGAACTGCAGGCCATGCCACGGCGAAGACGGCAGGCGCGTAAACGTGAATCCCTCCGGGAAGCCCACCTACATAGGAGAGCGCGCACGCGAGGATATGCCCACGTTCTGGTACCAGATGAACTTCGGCGACGAAGAGCGCAACATGGAAGCCTACTACGACGAGATTTCGCTCGACGAGATGAAGGACATCGCGGGCTACGCGCAGACTCTTCCCTAGCGCGGGAGGCGCCGCGGGGGCCTAGATATTCTTCTGCAGGACCTTGATTTCCTGGATAAACGAAAGCGGAAGCGGAAGCATGGATTCGACTCCGCGTTCCTGGATGTCGACATTGAGCGGCGCCCTTGCAAGGTGCAGCGCATGGACGGAGAAGACAATCTCGCGTTCCTTTTCCGCACGCTTGGCAGGATCCTTGACCTTTGCGGCCAGGAACGTCCCCGCCATCTTCGCATAGCGGAGCACCTTCACCAGGTCGAACGTATCCAGCTTCTGGTAGACACTTCCGTACTTGGTCGAATTGAGCGCGGACTGGATAGACGCCTCGTCGATATCGTCCTTGAGTTCGTAGTCGGGCTTGCCCGACTCGGGCCAGGCGATGGTGAAATCCTTGCGCCATTCTTCCGTAGGCGCGCGGTCGCGAACCTTCGCGGACAAATCCACGAACGGACAGTAACCGAAACTCTCGAGGATTTCAAAAGCCTTGTGTTCGAGTTTCGGGTTCAAGATAAAACCGTAGCCCGGGATGTATTCTTCCGTACATTCCATGAAATGCGGGAACCTGGCCAGTTCCGACAGGATCTTCAGGTCGTCAATCTTCAGCAGCCGGACCGTACTCACGCGGGCACCATAGAACGAGGAGTTCCATTCCCGGAAAGTCGAGAGCACGTTCTCGGGCGGCTTAATCCAGTTGAAGAACTGCTCCATCTCGGATTCGTATATGCCGCTCTTCAGCCCCGCGAGGTAGCCTTCCTTGTCGATGTTGAAGCAGAGGAAGGATTCGTCGTTCTTTACGCGGGAGAGGCACGAGACAAGGAACAGCAGGTAGGGCGAAGTGTCCGTAGATACGACCATGTCGAAGTTCGGCAACATCGAGACATTCCCTTCGGGCTGCGGGACGACGGACGTTTCCATCCATTCCTTCCCCGCACCGCTTACCACAACGGCCGAGACCTTGCCCGACTGGAACTGGAACTTCACGAGCCCGAGGAGCCAGAGTTCACGGAGCGGACGCGGCAAGAAATCCCAGGCCAGGTGCTTGCTCGACTCGAGGACCCGGTAGGAGGGGTCCATGACCCAGAAGAGGTACGCCGCCTCGGACACGCTCCTTCCCTTGGCAAGCTCGTTCAGCAGCTGCCTGCAATGCACGGCATCGCCGCGGAAGCGCACGTTCAGCCACCACGACAGGACATACTGACGGAGGCGGAATCCACTCGTCTTCAGGAACTCGGTCGCCTTCTCGGAGGGGTACAGGAGGGAGTTCTCCTGTTCGAGCCAGTCGTTCTGCGTGAGGAAATTGAAGATGAGCGAAAGCTCGTTCTCGGCGGCCTTTTCCGAAATCTTGGATGCAGCCGTAAACGCGCTCGTGCAAATCTGGAAGCTCCTCCTGTGGAGCGTACCGTTGGTGTTCACCCGCAGCTCACCCTTTTTGGCAAGCGAGAGCACCATGCAAATGTGCCAGTTCAGCAGGTTCCCGTAATCGACAAGATTGCGGTCGAGCCCGGCCGGTTCGTCCGCCTTTATCTCGAAGCACCTCGAAAAATCGCTGAAGCCCTGGTATACGGCCGCACCCGTAGAATTCGACCTCCAAATCAGGAAGTCCCTGCACATCGCAAGCAGGAACTTTCTCAGTTCCTTCTCCTTGCTCACGTGGACCGTCAGGCGGAGCTCATTGTAGGTAAGGCCCCTAGAGACGCTGTGGTAAATCAGGTTCAGTATGCGGCGCTGCCACGGTTCCATCGCCGCAAATTTTTCGACGGCGCGGTTCTTGTCGCTAAAGAACGACATCACCTCGGACTGGATGAGCGCATTGTTCAGAAGCCCCTTTTTCCCATACGCCTTCGCATGGACATCGCGGAGCAGCGACTTGGACATGCCATCGAAATAACTAAAGAGATCTAGCATCAAAAAACCTAAACATCAAAGGAACACCCCTTCCCAAACACAACATTCAGGGGGACGCAAATTTAGAAAATATGGCGAGGGGTGTCAAGAAACGAACTTCTTCACGTCGTCAACAGTATTCGCGGTAGCGTGCTTCATGTTCCAAATGCGAGCGAACGTCTTGCCGTAAGCCTCGGTCACTACACGGTTGTCGAGAACAAGCACCTTGCCCGAATCGTTTTCCGTGCGCAAAAGCCTGCCCAGGCCCTGACGCAGTTCCATGTACGCCTCGGGTATGTAGTAGCTCTTGAACACGTTCTCGCCCTTCGCCTTCAGGTCGGCGGAGATTCCCGCGACCAGCGGTTCCGACGGATTCGGGAACGGAAGTTTCGTAATGACCAAAAGCTTGAGCGCATCGCCCGGGAAGTCGACACCTTCCCACAGGCTCTGGCAGCCGAGAAGGCACGCGCCGCGCGACTTGCGGAACATCGCCACGAGACCGTCGAGAGCGCCATCCACGTGCTGGCACAACAGGAGTTTGCCCTTCGCCGCAAAAACGGGAGCGAGCGCCGCCTGCGCCTTCATCATCGCGGAAATGCTCGTGAACAGCACCATCGTGTTCTCTTCCACTTCGGGGAGCACCTGCACGAGAGTCTCGTTCAGCGCGTCGCCGAATTCGGGAGTCGAGGGCTTCGGCAAGTAGCGCGCAACCATCACAGAGCGTCTGGAATCGCTATTGAACGGTTCGTTGAACACCTTGAGGAACGGACGCTTGGGCTGGTCCGCGCCGACAAGGCCCATGCGCTGCGAGAAATACATGAGATCCCCCTGCACGGCAAGCGTCGCCGACGTGAACGTTGCAGACTTTACCCACGGATAGAATTTGGACTTCCAGACATCGCCGGAATCGAGCGGATAGGCATGCATCTTGAGCGTATGCGGATTGAACGGTTCTTCCAGGTAGAACACCCAGTCGCCACGGCCAGCCTTCACAAGGAATTCGAAATCGGCCATGAAACGCTTGAGCTCTTCCATTCGGCCGGAGGCATCTTTCACAAGGCCTTCCATACGCGGGTTTCCGGAAACGAACCCGAACAGGGACTCGGCACGGCTCTTCGCAATTTCGTACTGGTCCAGCACAGATTTTGGGTCCGCCTCGTATTCGGCAAGGATCCCGTTCGCAAAGACAAAGCCTCCCCTTCCGGCTTTCTGCTTCTGGAGCTTTTTCCCGATCTTCATGAAGAAGCGATGCAGGCACTTTTCCGTCTCGGCAATATCGGCGGTAAGCTGGTCGCACTCGCTACGGGCCGCGGCATCCTCTTCGGGAATACGCGAGCGGATTTCCGAGAGCAGCCCGCCCTGGCCATCCTTCGTCGGCAAAAGCGTCTTGGCCACATTCCTAAATCCAAAGAAGGAGACTGTCCTCCCAAAGCACTGGTTGCTAGCATCGGGAAGCTTGTGCGCCTCGTCGAACACCACATGTTCGTACGAAGGCAGCAGCGCGAAATCGAGAGAAAGGTCCGCAAGGAACAGCGAGTGGTTCACCAAGAGAAGGTTCGCCGCCATAGCACGGCGCTTGGCGGCAAGCGCAGGGCACTTCGAATAGTAGGGGCACTTTTCGCCGCTACACGAAGAGGCGCTGCTCGAAATCTTGGACCACAGCACGCGATTGCGGGAATGGCTGAACGACGAACATTCGCCCACGTCGCCGCTCCGGGTCGAAACGGCCCACGGCAGGATCGCCATGAAGGAATCGCGTTCATCGGGAGCCAGAAGCGTTTCCGGTGCAGAAAGGATTTCCGAAAGTTTGCGGAGACAGAGGTAATTGTCGCGGCCCTTGAGGATCGCGGGCACGAGATTGCCTTCGTAGAGAGGCATGATCGAGGGAATGTCCTTGTTCCACAGCTGGCTCTGCAGCGCATGTGTCGCCGTGCTGATAACCACGCGTTCGCCCGTGACCGCCTTGTTCGCGGCAGAAACGAGATAGGCAAGCGACTTGCCCGAGCCCGTCGGGGCTTCGAGCACGCAGAGGCCGCCCTTGTGCATATTGCGTTCCACGCACGATGCGTAGTCCTGCTGGTTCAGCCTCGGCTTGAATCCTTCGACAACGCGAGAAAGCAGGCCGTCTTCCTTCAAGAATTCGCTCACGCGAGGAGCTTTCCAGGTCGGAAGCGAGCCCGCCTGCGACGGGACATCCGCCATGGCGAACTTGGCTTCGGGCAATTCTCCCGCCTTTTTTTCGAATAAAATCTCCCAGTCGGAACCTTCGGCAATGCGTCCGAACGCATCGAGCAGCCACGGGTCCATCCCCTTGATTTTTTCGTAGGCCATCACGAACAGCTTTCCGCAGGCATCCGCATCGGGAAGTGCACGGTGGGCGCGGCTACGTTCGATTCCCAGTTCCTGAGTAAGCGTGTCGAGCCTATGGTTGGGCACATCCTGGTAGGCGATTCTGGACAAGGTAAGCGAATCCCAAACGCGGACGTTGTCGAAGGCGATTCCCACCTTCTTCATGGATTGCTTCAGGAATTTGGAATCGAAATTCGCATTGTGCGCAACGAGCGGCAGGTCGCCGACAAACGAGCAGATTTTCCCGGCGAGGCTTGCAAAATCTTCCGCCGATTCCAGGTCCGCACGCGAAATACCCGTCAAGGATTCGATGAAGGGCCGAAGTTCGGCAGATGCCGGCTTGACCAAGCAATCCAGGGAGTCCACGGGTTCCCCATTCTCGAAGCGGACGAGAGCCACCTCGATAATTTCGTCCTTGTCAAATTCCAGACCGGTCGTTTCCAAATCGACCGCGACAAATGCGGGAATCTTGTCCATTATTTACCTCTTTCTTTCCGGAAGCACCGGCAAATTCGGCAACAGCTTGTTGATATCGTTTTCACCATTGGCCACATGCACCGTATCGTTCGGGGCGCGCCACGGCAAGCCATACCGGAATGGCGCCAGAGTCCCGCCGTCGGGAGTCAGCCTGCCACTTTCGGCATAATAGTAGTCAATAAAATACTTGCCTTCCACAAGATTTTCAAAGGCAAAGGTCCCATCGCGGTTGCAACGGACATAGTAGGGATTCTTGTTTTCGGTCGCAATCAGCCGAACTGTCACGTCCGTGTTCCCGTTCGGGATGCGCCCCTTGAGTTTCGCAAGCTTCAGCTTGGATACCGTCTCGAACTTAAGAAGCTGCTGATACTTGGTCTCGATTACCGTATCGCGCACGCCGTTGCTGTCGGCTTTTGCAAGCGTCGTATCCTTGTAGCCCTTCAAGAAGCCGACCGTCACGTCCGTAGGCCACGGTTCCTTGGGAACGGCCATGTAGCGGACCGGGTCTATGCGTTGCATTTTCACTTCGGACGTATCCTTATTTATCACGATATGGAACGTTTCCAAAAGCGAATCGACCGGCTTGCTGTAAGCGACGACAAGCGTATCGCCCGGGAACGCGGACCTCGTTTTCGAAAGCAGCTTCGTCTTCGCAATCGATGGGGCAAGCGTGTCGGCGGGCTTCTCGACCCATTCGAGTTCCACTTCCGCATGGAGGGAATCAAGTTCGCGGAAAAGGGAATCCTTCGCCACCTTGCATGCAAACTTGTATGTAAGTTCAGGGGCGGGAACCGAATCGAAATAGAACTGCGGCTTTTCGGAGGATGCCCCCAGGTAAACCGCCGAGGGGTGTACGGAACGTCCGTCGGGATAAGTCAGCGTGCAGTTCGAAAGTTCCGCGAATGCGGAATCGAAATAGAGCGGACGGGAAAACGAGGCTTCCAGGACATTCGCAAACGGCTGTGAGACCGACACGAGTTCCAGCTTGGAGGAATCCTGGTCCGCGAGGGGAACCCACAGCGTATCCGCAGTCTCGGGAGTCAGCACAAGGTCGTCCGTCCACACACCGGCAAGTTCCATCGAAGGCTCAATTTTCTGGTTCCCGTTCACATCCACAAAGGCAACAACGCGGTAGCGTCCGGGCTTGAGCCCCGTGAGCTTGAAGTTGCCCGCGCTGTCCGCACGCGTAAGGAACAGCGGGGGTTCCTTCGTGAGCATCGGGAGGGAATCAAGCGCATGCGTCACCGTATCGCGGTACTTTTCGAGATAGCGGTGCCCTTCGCGGGATTCTCCCATCAAAAAGAGGCCGATGCTCGGGAACATCTTCTTCCTCGCCATGGAATCGTTCACCAGCACGCGCCCTTCAAGCGAAAGCGAATCGATATGGTCGCCCGTCGAGAACACTATCTGGAACGGTTGCGCAAGGGCGTTGCCGTGCAAGTCCTTGATGCCGCCCGCGAAGGTGACCGTATAGGTCGTTCCCGTGTCGAGAACCGCCCTGGACGTAAGCTCCAGCGTCTTCCCGCTGACCTCGAACTTCATCTTCTTTTCGATGGGGGGCGAAATGGACACAGCACTGCGCGGAATCGAGGCGTTAATCCACTCGTCGAACTCGAGTTTCACATAGAGTTCCTCGGGATGGTTCGTCGTATTCAGGGCCGGGTAGACCGCAGCCACCCGCGGAGGCAACTTGTCCGCAGGGCCTCCCGAGGGCGCCACCTGGGTTGCGCACGCCCATAGCCCGATGCAAGCAAGCAACGAGACAAAGGCGGAAACGTATGCGGAACGGCCAAACTTCATCAGTCTATCAGCGAAATAATCTTTCCGATGCGTGACCAGCGGATCCTGAACGGGATGCGCCACCAGGTAAAGGGGTTCCCCAGGCTGAACGCCTGGTCATCGTTCTCGAAGGAGAAGTAGATTACGAATGCCTTCGCACGGATATTGCGGAGCGTCACGAAACCCCAGTAGCGGCTATCCGCAGAGTTGTCGCGGTTGTCTCCCATCATGAAGAAGAGCGGCGTCTGGACAACATAGCGGTCGATCGGCTTTCCGTCCACCAGCAGGCGACGGCGAATCTCGAAGCGCGGCTGCGTAGACGGTTCCATGAAGGCGCTTTCTGCAGCAGCGGAATCGGAAGCGGCACTGTCGGCCACCGAGGAATCCACGGTAACGGCAGGCGCATTGAGCATCGCCACGTTGCCTTCCAAATCACGCAACAGCGAACCCTCGAAGCCGACATAGCTGACAAGGCGCGACATCGAGCCCTGCGCTTCCGGCGGAATCGGGACGGGGATAAAACCGATCCCTGCGTTCCTGCGGAAGAACTCAAAATTCACAGACCCCGTCACCGTATCGCCCCAGACCGGCCTGCTGTCCGTCTTGGACCTGAGTCCGGAAAGCGCCTGCAGGAGCATCCCGCGATCCGTTTCCACGGGCAGATTGAAATCCTCGAATATGTAGTTGTTCGCCTCTACGCCATCTTTCCACAGCGCAAGTTCCAAATTCACACGGCTGTCCGGATTTTCCTGCAGCACGATGGAACGGAGCCACCACAATTTTTCGAGCGACAGCGAATCCACGAACAAGGTATCGCCCACGGAAGGAATCACGAAGCTTTCTCGTTCGTCGCGCGGAGAATGGCTCCTGAACGACATCGTGAGCTTGCCGCGTCCCGGGAGTTCCGTCTGTTCCTTGCCGTTGATCGAAAGGCGCCCCTGATGGACAGCCACAGTATCGCCGCTCACGGCCACACAGCGCTTGATGTAGTCCTTCGGACCGTCCGCATAGTGCACCAGGTGAGGTTTCCCCTTCTCCGGCTCGTGATCCCAGTAATAGTTGCCGAACATGAGCGCGTTAAACAGGTGCGTGTAGCGCGCGGGATTGTTGTCGGGATACTCCGGTTCGCCGGGATAGCGGAAAATCACCACGTCGCCGGGTTTGGGTTCGGCATAGCCCGGAAAATGCTGGTTCGTAAAAGGAATCGGCGAACCGTACGTAAACTTGAGGCCCAGCAAAAAGTCACCCGTATGGAGCGTATCTTCCATCGAGCCGCTCGGGATCTGGAACGCCTGGATAACGTACTGGATAACCACGAGCGCAAGCACGATGGGAACGATGATTTCGCGCAGGAACGATTTCAGGAATTTCTTTATCGAAAAATTCTTAGGAGGCTCTTCCATATCTTTCCATTCTTAGAGGTTGCGGACACTCTTCACGAAATTCCTGCTCACGAGGATCTGCGTCCTGTCCTTGTCGCGCAGCTGCACGACCAGACGGCCCATGTCCGACTTGCGGATTTCGGAGATGTAGTCGATGGCTACGAGGTGCGCACGGTGCACACGCACGAACTGGCGCGGGTCGAGTTTCTTTTCGAGATCCACCAGCGGCGTGTCGATAATATACTGGTTCGTGGGCGTGTAGACCGTCGTATACTTTTCCTCGCTGTGGAAGCGGATAATCTCGTCCACGTTCACGAGTAAAATCCTATCGCCGATCTTCACCTGGATGCGCTGCAGGTAGGCGTCTCCCTGCGCCATGAGCGAACGGAACTTCTCCCACGAAAAATCCGCAGGCATCTGCGAATTTTCCGCGACCGCAGAGAACCGCTTGCGCAATTTTTCCATCGTGGCTTCGAGGCGCTCGGGATCGACCGGCTTAAGCAGGTAATCCACCGTATTTTCCTCGTAGGCACGGAGCGCAAAATTTTCGTAGGCCGTCGTGAAGACAATCAGCGGCATGTCGTCGTCCTCAATCTTTTTCAGGACCTCGAACGCGTCCATGTCAGGCATCTGGATATCCAGAAACACCACATCGGGCATCAGTTCGCGGATTTTCGATATCGCCTGCGCACCGGATCCGGCCTCGTCCAATATTTCCAAATCCTCGGAATATTTTTCCAGGAGCGAACGCATACGCATACGCGCCAAGGGTTCATCATCCACAATCAAAGTTTTTGCACGCATATTACTTCTCCGTTACTGTTCCGTTTTTTTCTGAGACGGGAGGTTGAGTATCCTGATGAGATCGACCCGCACGCCATTTTCATCCTCGTAGACGGTACCCGCGCCCGTCAAGAGCGAAAGCGATCCCGACTTTTCCACCTGGAAATTCCAACGGGTTCCTTCCGACAGCGCCACGGCCACCTTTCCCGAATCGATGGAGAACCTGCCGGCAAGCGTGTCCGTCTTCATGGAATCCGTCATGATGTTCTGTATCACCGTCACGCTGCTATCTTCGGCAAGCGTCATGCGAACCATGCGCACCTTGCAGTTTTCGCACGGCAGGCGGCCGGTATAGAAGCCCACGATGGTTTCCGGAAGCTCGACCTTGGGCAAATCCGGCAACGGAGCCGGTTCTTCCTTATTGCAACCGGCAAGAAAAAGACCCATACAAAGGGTCGCAAGCACAATCCTTTTCATGGGCTATAATCTAACAAAATTAGAGCAGTCCGCGGGAATAAACCACACGGAACCCAAGTGTCGGAGCCGTATAGAGCGGGTCCTTTTTCGCACGCACGTCCGGAGCGCAGTCCTTGATGGGGTCGCTCCAGCCGCCACCGCGCACCACGCGGGCCGTACCCGAAGTGGCACCCGTGTAATTGTCCATGGTCTTCGTCGGGAATGCGCCGTACCAGTCGTTTACCCATTCGGCGACGTTACCCGCCATATCGAACAGGCCATAAGGATTCGGTGGATAACTCCCTACCCTCGTGGGGCCAGAAGTTTGTCCGTAATACACAAAGTCCGACGCCTTGTCCGTACCCCAGTAGAACATCGTGTTCGTACCGCCATGTGCAGCGATTTCCCACTCGATTTCTGTGGCAAGACGGAACGATTCCACCCCGTAATTGATTTCGAGATCCTGCAGGTAGTTCTCAGCGCCCACGGAAGAATAGACGTAGGCCGTATCGAGCCCCATGCTCTTGGAAAGTTCATTGCAAAAGAGTACCGCATCGAACCAGGAAACATTCACTACGGGGTTCTCGGGGGCATCCTTTGGCTGGTCAGGCATGCCGCCCATCGCCTCCGCATATGCCGCCTGCGTCACTTCCGTCGCCGAAACGGAATACGCACTGAAAGAGAACTCGACAGAATTGACCTTCGCCTTCCCGCCCTGGAATTCAACCCAACGCAGAAGATTGTAGATAGAAGAATCGCGTTCCCCGCCATTCCCGGATTCACTACTGGAAGGATCCCCGGCAGATGATTTTCCATCGCTGGAAGAAGGCTGTTTTACAGAAGAATACCAGTCGGAGTCATGCTCGATGGGCTTGACATCGACGGGATCGCCGCCGGCAGTACAGGCGGAAAGGAAAGCGGCAAACAAACCCGCGAGTGCTAGTTTATACACAACCTTCATTGTTTTCCGCCTCCAAAGACTACTTAATCACGCCCACGCGGTAAAGCTTCTGTTTCGTCTTGCCGCTCTTGAATTTTACCTTGAGCCGCGCCGTATAGACATCGGAACCGAGTTGCTTCAGGTCGAGATTCTCGAACTGGTTACGGCCCTGCGCAGGTTCTTCCATCTTCTGCTTGAACACGCAAAGGCCCGTGATGTCGTAAAGTTCAAGGGTTGCATTCTTTGCGGCCGCACCGATTTCAAAACGCGCCTTCGCATTGCCGCCGCGGACCGGATTCGGGAATACGAAGAACTCGCTTATCTCGTCCTTCTCTTCCGCCTTCTCCACGTCGCCAAGTTTGCTTGCATCAAAGTAACCCGTGCGCTCGTTGCCACCCGCGGGGAGCGTCCATGCCGTAGGCGATTCCGCAGCCGACCCGTTCGCCTTGCGCAGGCGGAAAGCGGAGAGGCCGTTGCGGTGCAATGCGTAAAGTTCGGGACCCGCAGACTTCTTGCCCGGAACAGCGTCCGCTACGAATATGCTCATCGGGTAGATTGTCCCTAGCGTATCCTGGTATTCAAAGCTGCCGGCCGCAAGCGGGAACTGGTCCTTCACTTCCGTGCCCTTGCCTGTATAGGCGTACACGAGGCCGTCACTGCTCGGAACAAGAATCTCTGGAATGTCGTCGCCCGTCACATCCACAAGGAGCGGGTCGCTCATGAATCCCGTAACCGGGGTGCCGCGGGAAATCTTCACCGGGAAGTCCGCAATCGGGAGGCCCGAACGGTCGAGCGCATACACGAGGTTATCGCCCAGGAATATGACTTCAGGATAACCGTCGCCGTTTATGTCGCCGATGGCAATGCCGGAAGTCTCGTCCTTGAGGCCGCTCGTACCGCTGGCGCCACGCTTGTAGCTCTTGGTCCAGAGGGCTCTCAATTCATTTTTACCCTGCCCGTATGCAGTCACCGTACCGCGACTACCGACCACAATCACATCGTCTGTCCCGTCACGGTCCAAATCGGTGCATGCAATTTTCCACTTTTCACCGGATGCGCCACCCAGATTTTTTCCATGTCCTTTCGCATAAACAAAATTGCCGGCTGTTACAAAAGCAAAGGCGAAAGCACCATCTGTTCTTGAGCACTTTGCCATATCGACAACGGGCGCAGGAATTTCACGTATAGGAGCGGACTTCCCGTCAAACGACGCCCCGCTAAAGGTCCACACAAAGCTCCTTCCTTCCGTTTTATCTGCAACCATAATTTTTCCATCATAAACCAGAGGCCCCGCCGTCGCGGAATCGATGTCAATTTCCTGCTGCACCGGGAATCCGCCCGCAAAACTCGTCTTCACGAGTTTCTTGGTATGCAGGCTGTAAACATCCTTGCCGTCGCTCGCCATGCCCACCAGCGGGCCGTAGCTTGCGCCCACGCGGTACAGCGGCACTTCGCGCTCCGCTCCGTCGCGGCTCAGCGACTTCTGCACAATCGCGGTATCGGCAACGAACAGCGTATCGCCCAAAGCATTAAAGGCCTGCAGCGTTCCGTCCTCGGCACCCACCACGATAATCTTTTGCCCTTCGTTTTCGGGGTCGTCCACGAACACCGCGCCGCGCACCGCCGAATTCAGGCCAATCTCACGCGGGAACTTGCCGCCCTCGATACTCCCGTCGTCAATACTTATTGTCACGCGAAGGCTCAATGCCGCATAGTTCACTACGCTGTCGCCCATGAATGCGTTCGCAGTCTTTTCCTCGCGCGCATCCTTCGGCACGTTCACCGTAATCTTCACGCCGGTATAGCCGCCCATGGAGGTCATCGTGTTCGCGTAGCCCGAGGGCCCGATGCTCTTGACAGTATCGTACTTCTTCTTTTCGGAATAGCGCAGGTGCGGCAACAAATCCGTACCGCTTCCGTAATCGTACATGTCCTCGCCGAGCGCGTTCTTGAACGTCTTGCCGATGGAAAGCATGCCGTCGGCCTCCACCATCGCAACCCCGAACTGGTGGTCGCGCAGGGTATCGCCGCCCCAGAAGTTCGCAATGCCGTACGGCAACGTCTCGCGCAGGTACCAGTCGTTCACGCGCCACACCACGATACCGCTCGCCGGCAGCCCCGCATCGTAGGAATCGAGCCCGACAATCAGGCCCTTCGCCTTCTTCTTGTTCTCGTTGCACTTGCCCTTCACGCAAACGCTGTCCTCGAACACGAGATTCAGGCTATCCACGGGAACCGTACGAACGCTCGACTCCGCATTCGGAGTCAGCCTGTCCACTGCCACGTCGACCGTTCCTTCCTTGTTCCAGCTGCGCTGGCGGTTTTCAATCAGCAGGTATTCGCTCGCGCTGAGCGGCACCTTTACAATCTCGGTTCCCTTGCCCGTACCCGCGGCTGCGATATCCACCGTCACGGGTTTCCCTGCCACCGGGCGCACTTCCTTCACCTGCGACCAGCCCATGTAGGCACGTTCCCACGCGGCAGGCAGCGAAGGCAGGAACCCGTTGCCGGCATTGTAGCCCGCAAAATCCATCACGTCGTAATAACCGAGGCGGCTGATTCCCTTCACCACGTCGTAGGTGTTCGGGAGCCCGATTTCGCGCGCAATCTGGTTCACGATGATTCCGTTTACGCCCCAGTTGAGGCCATCCTGCGAGGCAGTCTCGCTCACCACCATTACCGAACGGAGCGTATCGACAGCACCGCCCGGAATGCGGATTCCCGTCGTCGCGGTATCGCCGACGCTCGTAAGCCCGATTACCGGTTTTGCGGCCTTGCTCCTCGCGGAATCTGCCTGCAGGTATTGCCAGTCGTCACCGGCAATGTAGATGTCCATGAAGTCGCCCGGAGTGTCCGCACCCTTCGTGCCCATGCTTCCGCCATCCACAAGGCGGCTTGCGCCCGCGTGTATAATCATGTACGCGCGCTTCACGTTCGGATTCTTCGAAACCGGAATGCGGAACGGCCCCGCCTCCGAGGAATCTGCGGCGGCAGCGGCAATGGCGTCGTAAATGAACGTGAGGTAGTCGCGACTGCGGGCCTCGTCATATTCGGCCGTCTTTTCGCCCTTCTTCTTGCTCGTGCGGTTGTAGTCGATAATCGGCTTGGCCAGCGTATAGACGGAAGAACCCGTGGATGGGTCCGGGAACACGCGCGCCTTCACGACCAGGTTCCCGCCGCTCACCGCATTGAAATAATTGTTGGCGAATTCAAAATGCTTGAGCCAATACAAGGGCGTGCCGCGGTTTTCGGGAGGATCCAGACTATAGGCATCCTTGTTCTTCTTGTCGGAATCGAAAGTGCCGTCGCCCGTAGTGAGCGAGTTATCCGGGTTTTCCTTCTGGAACTGGATGCGCAGCGCAAATACTTCAAGCGTATCTACAGCAAAAGACTTCGGAACAAGACCGAATACACCCAAAAACAATGCAAGTAGGGTCGCATTAAACTTCATGATTACAATTTACAAAAATAGTCCCCGACGGATTATTCCCCGACGGCCTTGTAGCTTCTAGGGACATTCAACCGCCAGGTTCCGAGGCTGAAGGCCTTCCCGTGGGTAACCTTCTTCAGGCGTATTTCAAGATATTTAGCACCGTCGCGCTCGAACACGATTCTTTCGGCCAGCGTACGGCCTTCGAAGGGCCTATAGTCCAGGAATTTCAGCACCTCGGGCTTGCCGCCACTCCCCTTCTTCGAGATCCATTCCACCTGCCCGTCACGCACCGCATACGTCAGGCGAATTCCCATGGCGTCATCCGCCTCTACAAGTTTCAGGCCCGCGGAATCCCGCTCCGACACCAGTTTCGCACCCGCGGGTACATATTGCCCGTCAAAGAAACCGGCAATCTGGTGAATGTTCACCGTCGGGATAGAGGGGTCACCGAAAAGCCCCACCATGTAGCCCGCGCCCTTCATGTAGAGTTTCTCCGTCGGGAAGGTCATCGTCCAGCCTTCTTCCTGCCACAGGAGCGAGGCAACGCCAATCCCCATCGCGCCCGTGAGTTCCATGCGGTAGCGCTTACCGGGTACCGAGAACAGTACCGCGTCCAGGTTCTGTTCCTTGCCGTTCTGGTCCACGAGGGTTATCGCCATCTTCGCGCGAAGGCTATCAAGTTTCGGCGCTTCGGGTGCGCACGCCGCACTCGCCGCACCAGCATTTGCCGCGTCGGCATCTGTTGCACCGGCCACGCATTTCGCCGCAGACGGTTCCACTGCGGGTTTCGACGACGCACACCCCGCAAGCCACACAGTCACGGCACAAAGCACAGCGAGCGCAATGCGATTCACGAAAGCAGTGCGATTTAAGACAAACAAACGCATGAATACTACTTCTTGCCCTTCAAGAATTCAAGCGCAGCCGGGTTCTTGGGCTTGAGTTTCAGGAGCTTGCGGTAGGTTTCAGCCGCCTCGGTCTTCTTGCCGGCGGCCGCCTGTATCGCGCCCAGGTGTTCCAGGTACTCTTCATCGTCCTTGAACTTTTCGGGATTGACCTGCATTATCACTTCGAGCGCTTCCTGGAAGCGGCCCAAGCGGTAGAGCCCCCAGGCCTTGGAATCTATAATCGCATCGGGCTTGTCGCCCTTTATCGCGTCGAGCGCCTTGAGTACGAGCGAATAGCCGTATTCCACTTCGGCCTTGTTGCGGTTCAGGTTAATGAGCGTATAGCCGTAGTAGTTTGCCACCTCGGGGTAGTCGAGCTTTTGCAGCTGCGGCGACTTGAGGATAGCCTCGAACATTGCAAGCATCTCGTCTATGCGGCCAAGACGTTCGAGGTTCCGAGCCATCGTAAAGCGGAGCTCGACATTGTCGGGTTCCTCGGCCAGAATACTTTCCCAGAAAAGTTCCGCCTTCGTGCGCGCCTCGCGTGCAGCAGCTCGGTTCAGGGAATCCTTCAAGGATTCCTTAGGCTTGCCCGCAGTGAGATCTTTGAAGAAATCCGTAAACACGGTCTTGCCTTCGAGGTCGCGGGCCTGAATCATGAGCACGTCGGCATAGGCACGCTGGAACCTGCGGTGTTTCGCCTTCGCGGCAGCCATCAGCTTGTTCAGTTGCGCGGAATCCATGACCGCTTCCATCGGACGCCAGTTGCTCCACACGCCGAGCATCGAATCTAGCAGTGCATACGCCTTGTTGAATTCCTTCGCCGTACCGAGCGCAAGCGCAAGGAACACCTTCCCTTCGCCCTGCAGCAGGGAATCCGCCTGCTCCGCATAACGCACACCTTCCTTGTTCTGCCCGCGGCCAAAAGCGATTGCCGAAAGGGTCCTGCTCGCCTGCGCACCCGCCTCCTTGTCATTCACGAGCTTCAGGTGTGCGCTCTCGAGGTGCACCTTCGCGCTGTCAATCTCGTGCAGCATATACTCGTTGAGCCCGAGGTGATACACCAGCTCCGGCACGCGCACGCCATCGTTGTAATACTTCTTCTTGAGGAACTCGAGCACTGGTTCGCGCGGGCCGTTGACAAACGTAAGGAGGGCAAGTTCGATCATCATCGCATCATGCTCTGTCGAACCCGTAATGGTATCGGCAATTGCACGCGCCTCCACATACCGTTTCTGCAACACCAGGGCATGCATGCTCTTCGCCAGGTATTCCCGTTCGCCCGTGGCCTCGTACGCCTTGTAGAAGAGGTCCACCACCAAGGAATCCTTCCCCGTTTCCACAAGAAGGCCCATTTGCCGATTCAAAAGCGACTTTATGTAGTTGGTCTGCGGCAAGAGAATTTCATACACGCGGACCAGTTCTTCCTTGTCCTGCACCGCTTCCAGGAACAGGCTATAGTCATACAGGAGCGTCATGTCCTGGCTCTTCGAAGAATCCAAAGCGAGGACAAAGTATTTGCGCGCCGAATCGGCAATGCCTTCGCGCACGTAGACTTTAGCCATGAACTCGTACTGGCTCGCAAGGTGCTTTCCGGGGAGCTGGTTCGCACGCTGCGCCATCGCAACCGCGGCGGAATCCATTCCGGCATCGAAAAAACGCTGGGCGACGGCAAAGGCCAGGAACCGGCTTTTCGGATCCGCCTGGGATGCCACATACCACAAGGAATCCGCTTCGGCACGCAAACCGCGACGGTCCATATCCAATGCATTGATAAAGGCAAAATGTGCCAGATCCAGGTCCTGTTTCTGGGTCATGGAATCCGCGGCCACGGAAGATTCTCCAGCCGGAGCCGGCGATGCCGGGAGAGCCTCAGCCTTCTTCGCAGGAGCAGAACTGCACGCTGCCAGGGCGGCGCACATTACTGCAACAAGGAATTTGGCGACGGACTTCATAGGCGCTAATCAACGATGACAAAGTCAATCTTCGAATCGGGTTTCAGGTAATCCCCTTCCTTCGGGGCCGTTTCAAGGACCGTTCCCGGACGCTCTCCGTTTTCGCCCTTCACGCGCTTAATCCTGCCGACCTGGAAACCGAGTTTTTCAAGTTTCGGATAGACATCGTCCATGATTTCGCCCTCGAACGAAGGAAGCATGACCTTCCCCGTGGTGGCCCCCGCCGAAATGACCACCTTGATGGTGTCACCCATACGGACCTTGTTGCCCGCCATGGGCTCGGTACGGATGACAACTCCGCGGGGAATGCTCGCATGCGCGCCCTTTACGATTTCGCCCTGCACGAGGCCGGCACGGGTAAGCGAGATTTCGGCCTGCTTCTGGCTCTTGCCTCGCAGGTCGGGAATTTCCACTTCGCGGACACCGAGACTCTTCGTGAGCTTCACCGTGCGTCCGAGTTTTGCAGTCCGACCGGCGGCCGGCAGTTGCACGAGCACCATGCCCGCAGGCACCTGGGCGCTATAGCGGCCCTCTTCCAGCCATTCGCACTTGAAACCGGCGGAATCGAGCGCCTTCTCAACGGCGGCAGAATCGAGCCCTTCGAGATTGGGAACCACACCGGTACTCGCGAAGTGTCCGGAAAATACGGGCAACACAATCTTATCTACCGAGAAAGCGAGAACAACAATCAAGACAATCCAGAACAAGAACGCCTTCACGATAGAAGACTTCTTGATCCAGGAAACTAGCTTATTCAAAATCGATTTTAGTTTGCTCATAATAGAACTGGAACGCCACGCCAGACAGGCCTCCCCTCGGCCGCCGGAATGGCACTAGCAACTAAGCATTACCCTTTGGTCGCCTTCTCTTGCAAAGCGCTCTCGTCGAAAATGACGATGTCCTTGCCGGTCATGGCAATCGCGTTCGTCTTCACCAAAAGCGAGCAGATGCGGCTCACGGTTTCGCGGGTCGTACCCGACATGTCGGCCAACTGCTGCTGGGTCGGGCGGTTGTGGATGACCGTCACCATGTTGCCGTTGTCGGTGTGGATGCGAACGCCGCGTTCTTCCATGAGGTTCAGGAGGGTGCCGGCCACGCGCCCGCTCACGGACATCGTGGAGAGCGACCCGATCTGGCGGTTCGCCTTGCGGAGGCGCTTGCTGAGTTCGCTCAGGAGGCCCATCGCAATCTCGGGGGACTGGCGGATGAGCTGTAGGAAGGATTCACGGTGGATGATGAGCAGCTGCGCGTCGGTCACGGTGCGCACCGAGGCAGACCTCGGTTCGCCGTCGATGAGCGACATTTCGCCGAAGAAATCACCGCGTTCCAAGAAGCTGAGGATCGTCTCACGCCCATCGACGCCGGTCATGTAGACCTGCACCGAGCCCGACGCGATGAGGTACAAGGCCTGCACCGAGTCGTCGCCTTCGAGCACCACCGTCTCGTCGCGATTGAACTTCTGAGACACCACCAGATTGGCAAGCATCCCGATCTGTTCTTCGCTCAACTCCGAGAAGAGTTCAACGCCCTTCAGCAATCCGAGAATAGTAGCATCCACCATCTTAATTCTCCTGTCTTAAGTTTAAAGTCCCGTTAAAGTCCCAACCCCTTGGCAAGGCCGGCATCGATAACAATACTCTGGTCGCGCTTGGCGCCAATAGAAATCATACCAATTTTCACGTCAACAAGTTCTGCCATTTTCTGCAAATATTTCTTTGCGTTTTCCGGGAGCTCGTCGTAACTGCGGCACTTGGTCGTGTCGCACTTCCAGCCGGGCATTTCCTCGTACACCGGAGTGCAGCGGCCCACCTTCGAGAGCTGGTTCGGGATAAAGTCGAGCTTTTCGCCGTCGCATTCGTAGTGGGTGCAGATCTTGACCGTGTCGAAGGTGTCGAGCACGTCGAGCTTGGTGATGGCGAGGTGCGTGAGGCCGTTCACCACAGCCGCCTTGCGGACGACCGGGGCGTCGAACCAGCCGCAACGGCGGTTGCGGCCCGTGGTGGCGCCATATTCGTTACCGATCTTGCGGAGCGTGTCGCCCGTCTCGTCCAGAAGTTCCGTCGGGAAGGGGCCGTTACCCACGCGGGTCGTGTACGCCTTCACCACGCCCCAGACTTCGTCCAGGGCCGTAGGTCCGACGCCCGCGCCGCAGCTCGCGTAACCCGCGACCGTATTGCTGGAGGTCACGAACGGGTAGGTACCCTGGTCCACGTCGAGGATGGTGCCCTGGGCACCTTCGAACACAAGGCGCTTGCCGGCCTTCACGGCCTTGTAGAGCATCTCGCTCACGTCGGTCACGAACGGCTTGATCTTCTGGCCGAGTTCGAGGTAGTCCTTGATGACCACTTCGGGGTCAATCGCCGGGACGTCGTACATCACGGTAAATTCTTCGTTGTGGACCTTCGCCATCGCCTCGACGCGGGGGCGCAGTTCGCGCTCGTCCATGAGGTCACCCACGCGGACGCCGATACGGTTCACCTTGTCGCTGTAGCAGGGGCCGATACCGCGGCCCGTCGTGCCGATGGCAGCCTTGCCCGCCTTCTTCTCCTTCGCCTTGTCGAGCGTGGAGTGGTACGGGAGCACCACGTGGGCGTTATTCGCAATAAAGAGGCGGCCTTCCGGGTTGATTCCCTTCGTGTGGAGGTCGGCAATCTCGGCGAGCGTCTGGATGGGGTCGAGCACGACACCGTTACCGATGACGCAAATCTTGTCCTGGTGCATGATGCCCGAGGGGATCAGGTGGAACACGAACTTCTGGTCGCCCACCTCGACGGTGTGGCCCGCATTCGCGCCACCCTGGAAGCGCACGATGATATCCGCATCGAGCGTCAAGAAATCAACAACCTTCGCCTTACCTTCATCGCCCCACTGGGAGCCGATTACAACACGATTTGCCATATATCCTTCGTTTTTGTGACCCGGAGCAAAGCCTTGGCGGGCAGCCCGCGGGTCGATTGCTTGTTTAAAACGCGAAATTGCAACGCGGGGGATTTCCCTGCGCCCTTTTTCGCTTTAAAGATAAAAAAGTGGTTTTGAATTCGGCGCCACACCGAATGAAAATGAAGCCCGAGAGGGCCACAAAGGGAGTTTTGCACCTATAAACACCCAAAAACAGCCCACTTATAGGCACATTTTTATAAAATTTTATACAAACTAACATTCTCGACAAGCCCCCGTTGCAACATTCGAAAGCGGCGCCAACCCGCTCTCCGCAAGACAGGCGCAAGGCTATATCAAGGCGTTTTTGGGGCAATTCCAACCGCATGAAAAAAGAGTGCCCCCCTCCTGTAAATTTTTATGTATATTATGGTTAGATACATACTTTAAGAGATTGCTCTTATTCTCGAATCTGAAATCTGGTAAATTTCTACAACTCGAGAGAATAGGACAAGCACTCGCACCCCATGGGTGTGGGACGTGTTTGTACTTTTCCACGAGTAAGGTTTACCAGAACCGCAGATTCGGTAAGTGCAAAGGCGATTCCACACTTTTTTCGTCTTTACACCGAATATGGCCATCTCTTACATCAAGGAGATGGATATGAAACAGCATGTCTACATTCTGACCCTGTCAGTTGCAGCGGCACTCGCCACACTGAGCGCCTGCGGCGACGATTCCTCGACAGGCAACCATGCGGAAGAACCCGAAAACGCCGTTCCCATGGATTCGGTCGCGACAGACGATGACCTGCCGAGCTGCACCGAGAAGCGCCAGGAGTCAGTCGCATTCATCGAAGACGATTCCTCTATCCGCATCTGCCTCGACGAAAAATGGGAAGAGGCCGAAAGCGTCGCCGCGACACGGGAAGACCTACCCAACTGCTCCGACAAGCGCAAAGGCGTCTCTGCCTACGTTCTCGACGAGCACGGGTTCCTGACATGCACCGATGGCCGCTGGAAATCCGATTCAAAGGAACCGGAATCATCCGAAGCAAAATCCAGCTCTTCCAAAAAGACAGACAAGTCCAGTTCGTCCGGCGAAAAGAACAGCTCCGGAAGCGAGAAGGTTTCTTCGGCAAAGGACGAATCCTCCAGTTCCGCCGAAGCGAAGAGCTCTTCTTCTGATAAAGAAGCGAAATCCAGCAGTTCCTCGAAAGGAACGTCCGCAAAGAATTCGCTGACAGCGACAATCTACGATACCGACGCAACGTTGCACCCTGCTTTCTCGTGTTATCAATCGAATCCTGGAGCAGCAGCCAGCGAAGGTTGCCAAACTGGCGCCCAAGGAACAGATTCCAAGATTGCCATAAAAGCCGCTACTGACTGTTCCGGCATAATTCAAGGAATAGTCGAAACGACTCTTGGTTCCGACAAGAAGCCCGTACTCACCGAAGCTGGCGAAAAGTGCTTTATTGAAGACAAGTTCTTCAACCAGTTGTTCAACTATACAGAAGGAGTCAACGAAGCGGTCGCCTGGGAAATGCCATTCCCAAAGAATGACAACGGGATATGGATGTTCAATTCGGACTCCACCATTGACGGAACCAAAATCGGAGGGTTCTTCCCCATCGAAAACACAACGGACGACGACATCTTGACTGTCGGAGGCAAGAAGATGGGACCGTTGGCAGATGCCAGGACAAAGAGGGATAGCGAAGGGAATTATCCCCTCAAGGATTCCGTTGATTTTTACCACTATTGCAACACTTTCGGTTGGACAAGCGGAACGGATTGCAACGGCGGATTTGACGCGTTAAACTACGTTCAAGAATTTTGGGACTGGAGCATATACCCTCAAGGACATTGGGAAGCCCCCCGCAACCATCACTTCTGCATGGAAATCCACGGGACGTTCACCTATTCCGACACGCTGGAAGCAGGCTTCTCCGCCTCGGGCGACCAGTGGGTCTTTATCGGGAAAAAACTCGCGGTGGATAACGGCGGCACGCACGTGAACGCTCCGGGATTTGTCCAGATGAAAGCGCTGAACAAGACCTACAGTTCGTTCATGAAAGAGGGCGAGAAATACCCGATTGACGTATTCTTCTGCGCACGTCGCACAAGCCTGAGCGACTTCAGCATGTGGACAAACTTCCCGATAACGCAGGAATAACGACAGCCTACTTCGCGAGCGCCTCGATATCGGCGCGGCTCAGGTAGGTGCGCTCGTTCAGGGCCTGCGCAATCTTGCAGAGCTGCGTCTGGCAGGCCATCAGGATGTTGTAATCCTGCTCGACCACGTTCGTCTCGGCCAGCTGAAAATAGTAGCACGCCGCCTGGAACTTCTGGTAGTCCGGATCGTTCTTGTAGAGTTCCATGGGCAGTTCCTTCATGACGGTATCAAGGTCGCACTTGAAATCCTTGCGCATCAGGAATTCCGCGATATGGCCCGCCATCGCGATATGGGCATCGCCCTCGAGTTCCGATCCCGCGATGTGCGTGGTGCCCGGCTGCTCCCTGGAATTGTTCATCTTCACGTAATCCAGCGGACGCTTGAACAGGAACGCGACGAGCGCGTGGCCCGCCTCGTGATTGCACAACTTCTTGAATTCTTCTTCCCCGAAAAACTGCACCAGCGATTCACGCGTCAAGACTTGTTCCGGCATTGCGAAACTCCTTTTTTAGCCGGATAAAATATATGAAAATTACAGGCGTTCCCCATTCAGCGTGTTATTGACAAAGCGCGTCCTTTCCTTGTTATTTGCATCGAAGTATACCGGAAGCGCAGACAATTCCCCCACAACGTCACCCGAACAACGGAAGGAACAATTTTCAAAGTCCCCCGAAGCTTCTATCATAATAGCTGCGGCACACTTTGTGTAATCTATCTTGCAGTTATTGAACGTCCCATGCGCCCCAGCATCTATACGTAGCGCAACGCACTTTTCGGAAAACATCTGGCAATCGACAAACGAGCACTGCGCGAAATGCCACAGCGACACGCTCGGTTCATTTTCTCCATAGAATGAACAGGCCTTAAAAGAGGCCGATGGAAATTCACCCGATAAAAAATTACTCTTAGAATTTCCTTTAACCAGCACGCCTTTTTCAAAGACGCAGTTTTCAAAAGTTGATTCACCTTCATAAATTTCGACTTTTTCCATGAAGACCTGACCTATGTAATTTCCTAGAGCCATATTCCCTCACCGCATTGTGGTTCAACCATAAATATACATTATATTTTCGTCATAAAATGACATTAAATAATTTTCTTTCGTTCCTGCCTACCTAAAAAATATTGAGTAGATAAATAGGAACGAGAGAAATACAAAGCTGAGGCAGCCGCCACACATGACTATTTCACATGGCCGCCGCGCTTTGCGTAGTCGGCGTCGACGTTTGCCTTCCACTGGCGGGTGTTCTTGCGGTTGTTACGGATGTCGCTCATCAGGCAGCATTGCGCCTCGTACATGACGCCGATTCCGGGTTCATCGTTCACGAAGTTTGCGGCGCGATCCTCGTCGATGCCGAAGTTCCTTGCGGTTTCGATGGCGTCGATGTTTGCGCCGAGGAAGATGAATTCCCAGCCATACTTCTGCTTCTGGCGTTCAATCATCTGCTTCACGCGTTCGGCGGTGTACTTGCGGCTCGAATTCTCGTAGCCGTCGGTAGTGATGACGAAGATGGTCTTTTCGGGGCGGTCTTCGTCGCGGGCGTACTTGTGCACGTTGCCGATGTGGTGAATTGCCCCGCCGATGGCGTCGAGGAGCGCGGTGCAACCACGGGCGTAGTATTCCTTTTCGGTGAGCGGAGCAATGTTTGCAAGCGGGGTGCGGTCGTGAAGCACTTCCATTTCGGTGTCGAAGAGCACGGTAGAGACATACGCCTCGCCCGTCTCCTGTTTTTGCTTGTCGATGGTGCTGTTAAAGCCCCCGATAGTATCCTTTTCGAGCCCGCTCATGGAACCACTGCGGTCCAAGATAAATACGATTTCGGTGAGTCCCTGTTTCATGATTGCCTCCGTGCCGCTATGAATGCGGCTTAGGTAGTGGTCGCTGGCTTGGTGCGTTCGCACCTTCACGTTTGCGACCGGTTAACGATGGCAATAATAGATGCTAGGTGAGGCGTTTTGGTCGCCTGGCAGGCGACATTTTAAGCGCCTAGAGTTGGCAGCCCGAACTTGAAAAGCATGTTATTGATTTCCCAGATATCGTACATTCCGCGCTCGATAAAGTACGAAACGACCAGGTCGCCCCTGTTGGAGGGCGAAAGCGCGAGTTCCGCGCGGGCGAGCAAGTCCTTTGTCTCGTCCATGTTCAGGTGGAGCGCGATGGCAAGCGCGAGGGCCGTCTTCTTGGTGGGCTTGTACTTCACGTTGCTGCGTATCTTGGAAAAATGCTTGCGGTCGAGATTTGCCTTCTTGTAGACTTCCACGTCGTCCAGGTTCTTTTCGTGAATGAGATTGAACAGCTTGTCGCAGAAAGTTTCGCCGGGTTTCGCGAGAATGTCGTCGAGGCTTGCCGAGCTCTTTTCCGCCAGTTTCATCGCGCAATAGAGAGGATCCTCGGCAGGAATCTGCGGCGATTGCAGGGCCATGTCTTCGCATTCCTCGTCGGGAACGTTGCGACCTTGCCGGCGCCGGCTTGTATACCTGCGCACACCCTCGTATTTATCTTGTACGTAATTGTCGTCGATAAACGCCTGGATGTCGCTATACAAATCCTCGGAAACTTCGAACGCCTTGCGGTCAAAAACCACGAGCGTCACCAGCATTTCGTTTATCTGCAAGAACTCGCCGATAGTTTGCGTTGCAATCCTTACGGCGTAATCCTTCGGAAACCGGAACACCCCGCTGGAAATAAGCGGGAAGGCGATGGACTGGCAGCCCAGTTCCTTTGCCTTCTCGAGGGCATTACGGTAGCAATTTGCGAGTGCGGCAATTTCGCCGGACTTGCCGTCATTCCACTTTGGCCCCACGGTATGGATGATATACTTCGCGTCTAGCGCGAACGCGGGCGTCACCGCCACCTCGGCAACATCCAGCGGGCCAACCTGCTCGCGGGCCTTCAGCAGATCTTCGCGGCCTGCGGCCTCGTAAATCTGGTATTCGGTACCGCCCCCGCAAATAGGGTGCCTATTCGCGGAATTTACGATGGCATCAGCCTTGACCTTGGTAATGTCATTGCGTACAATCTCGAAGGGCATTACTTACTTTTCTTGTAGCGCTCGATGCATTCCTGGTAAAAGTCGTACGTCTGCTTGGCGATAGACTTCCAGCTGAACACATCTACGGCACGCTTGCGGCTTACCTCGCCCATTTTCTTCGCGAGTTCCGGGTCTGCGAGAACCTTGTTTAGCTTGTTCGCAAAGTCGGTCTGGAAGGCCTTCGGGTCGGCAGGCTCGAAATCCGTCTCGGACACGTGCTTGAGCGGCACCAGGAATCCGGTTTCGCCGTCCACGATAATCTCGGGAATCCCGCCCACCGCAGAACCCACCACCGGGGTCCCGCAGCTCATCGCCTCGAGGTTGATTATCCCGAACGGCTCGTAGAGCGAGGGCGTGGCAAACACGGTCGCATGGCTGTAGAGCACGCGGAGTTCCTCGTGCGGGACGGCTTCCTGAATCCACACCACGCCGTCGCGGGTGGCCTGGACCTTTTCGATAAGCGACTTGCATTCCTCGGCGAGTTCCACCGTGTCGGGAGCACCCGCGCAGAGCACCACCTGTGCGCTCTTGTCGATTTGCGGAATGGCCTGGATAAGCTGGCTAATGCCCTTCTGGCGCGTAATGCGGCCCACGAACAGCACGTAGGGGCGGTTCGGGTCCACGCCCCACTTCTCGAGGATGCCCGCATTGAATGTCGGCGCGTAGAATTCCGGGTCGATGCCGTTGTAGATAACCTTTACGCGGTCCTCGGGCACACCATAGAGTTTCATCACGTCGCGCTTCATGCCCTCGCTCACCGCAATCACGCCGTCGGCAGCCTCGTAGGCCGTGCGTTCGATCCAGCAGCTCATGGCATAACCGCCGTCACCGAGCTGTTCCGCCTTCCACGGGCGGTGCGGTTCAAGCGAATGCGTAGTGAGGATTAGCGGGCACTGCAGAAGGCGGCTCGCAAGCACGCCGCCGAAATGGCTGTACCAGGTGTGACAATGGATTACGTCAATGTCCTTGAGGGTAGCGGCCCACTGCAGGTTGATATCGAGCGGCTTGAAAATTTTCTGGAAACGGTCATCTTCCGGATTCAGCCCGATCTTGCGCGAAAAGCCCAATGCACGGATATTGTCCTCGTCGACATCCTGGTCTCCGAAGCAGCGCGCCTCGATGTGGCAAAGCTTTGCGAGTTCCTGCGTGAGGAACTTGACATGGATACCTGCACCACCGTAAATCTCCGGCGGGAACTCATTGGTCAGAATTGCTGCGTTCATGCGATTAAACTCCGGTTTGACGTTCCTAGACTTCATTAAAATA
This sequence comes from Fibrobacter sp. UBA3718, assembly GCF_002371935.1. Lineage (NCBI taxonomy): Bacteria > Pseudomonadati > Fibrobacterota > Fibrobacteria > Fibrobacterales > Fibrobacteraceae > Fibrobacter > Fibrobacter sp. UBA3718. The sequence continues at coordinate 53,961 of NZ_DFHR01000005.1, forward strand.
GTAATTATATCATAGAAAAAGAGCCTATTATTAAATTACATCTTTTTTCAAAATATCTATTTTTCAGGTAAAAACGGGATAACGCGAATGTACAAGAAATTACTGACAAGCCTGTTCTTCGCCTCGTGCGTCACGGCCCTCCATGCAGAACCGAACTGCACCAGCGGTGATCCGGTCAACGGGTGGGGCAATGCCGCCCCGGAAGACGAAGCTCAGTGCGCCAAGGAATACTACGAGAACCTCCTGAAGAACGATCCCGACAAGTTCTTCGAGGCCTGCAAGCTGGACGGATGCCCGGTCAAGTGGAACGACGTGATGCTCTACGCCGCCGCATCGAATGTTCTCGCCGGAGGCCACGACCCCAACAGCAGGCTGCGCGACGACAATACCGCGACCGCCTGGGCCGCCAAATGGGAAGGCCAGAAGAACCTGACCATCGCCATCAAGGTGAAGGCCAAGGTCATCGCAGGATTCAGCATCGCGAACGGCTACCAGAAAACCGACGAGGATTTTGAAAAGCACGGCGCCATCAAGAAAATTTCCATCTACCATGACGCCGTCACCGAAGCGAACAAGGTCGGCACCTTCGAAATCAACAAGCAGAAGGAAATCCAATACTTCCCCTTCGACAAGCTCCTGAGAGGCGCCGGCAAGCTTTTCTGCCGCATCGAGGAAGTTCACGAAGGCGAAGCCGCGTCCGTAAGCGCATCCGAATTCAGGGTCTGGGGCAACTAGCCACCACCCCCAAGACAAGCCTCTATAACAAAAGTGCCCCGCCGGTATGGCGAGGCACTTTTTTGGAGTGAGTGTGGAGATCCTTAGAAGTTCTTGCACTGGCCTTTCCACTTGCCATCGTGGCCGGCGATGTTTCCATCGATGTACTTGCCGCTGGTGCCTACGAAGTCTGCCTTACGCCATTCTTCGCCACCGAGATGCCAGCGCATCCAGGCAACCGTCGCGGCCATGCCGTCCCACGAGCCGGAACCGTGACCGTAACCGCATTCCCTGCGGCCGGGAGAGACTTCATAGCATTCAGTACCCTTGCCACCCGTCATCTGGATAAGGCATGCGGGCGCCTTGACATTTGCGTTGTTGTAATCGTTCTCGGCGTTGCCGCGTTCCATGCCGCCTTCACCGTAGAGGATAGCGATAGTCCGATCGGTCGCCACCTTCATGGCACCGGCTCCGCCCCAGTCACCGCTGTTGTTGAGGAACGCGGTAAGCACGCGCCTGTCCTTGATGAGGGCCTGTTCGGATTCGAGACCACCCATGGAGTGGCCCGAGCAACCGACCGTATTCATGTCGAGCTTGCCAAACAGCGGGCTGTTCGAATCCTTGTTCAGCCCATCCAGCCAGTCGAGAGCCTTGATGGCCTGGGTCGCGTTGCCCGGAGATTCCTTGAGAGCAACCACCACGAAACCGTGAGATGCAAGACGGCGAATCATGCCTTCGTAAGCACTCGGTTTTGTACCACCACCGGGGCCCCATACCACAACGGCATGCTTCTGGTCCGGATTGTCGGTCAAGCGCTTGGGGTATGCGAGAATCCCTTCCCCATCCCAGCCGGTATTCGTCTTGTACTCGACTTCCATATAGTTCTTTTCTTCTTCCTTGTCGTTCGCGAGGAAAATTTTCGGAACGGCGGGCTTCACTTCTTCGCTGGAAGAAGAAACGACCGGAGCCGCCTCGCTAGAAGAAGATTCAGCCGAAACCGATTCGCTGGAAGCGGGCGCGACCTCGGCACTGCTTGCCGGATTGACATCCGCACTGGAAGCAGGATTCACATCGGCGCTACTCGTCGGATTTACGACCGGATTTGTCCCAGGGCCGCAAGCATCGGGCAGGCTAGAGGCCAAGCAGGCATCGTCGCCACCCGGAGTCACCGTCCCGTCCCCCATTTGGGAGGGATCGGCCATGCCCGAAGAACTAAGCGCAGCAAGCGGATCGTTCGGGTCGTATTGCGGGGCATTGGTCACCGCGGAATCGTCGCAGTTGACAACGGCAAGGGCGGCACTTACAACCACGAGGCCCTTCGCTAGATTCCTGAAGAATCGAGATTTCATTGTTTTACTCCTTGTTTTGCTCCGTAACCGCATATAAAGATACCTCGCAAAAAAAAGAAAAACTCGCGGCTTACGCGAGTTTCCATGGACAATAAATCCAAAAGCGGCAATTTAACGGGGCGCGTAGATGCGCGACATGAACTCGGCGCGGGTCTTCTCGTCGGTCTTGAAACGGCCCAAGAGCTGCGTCGTGACCATCGTGGCACCGGGCTTCTTTACCCCGCGCATGGTCATGCACATGTGGGATGCCTCGAGCACCACCGCGACTCCCTTCGGGTTCAGTTCCTTCTGGATAAGTTCTGCAATCTGGCGGGTCATGCGTTCCTGGATTTGCGGAAAACGCGCATAGAATTCAACGACGCGCGGGATCTTGGAAAGGCCCACCACGCAGTCGCCCGGAATGTAGGCCACGTGCGCCTTGCCCGTAAACGGCAGAAAATGATGTTCGCACATGCTCGCGAACTCGATGTCCGGCACGATAATCATCTCGTCGTACTTCTCGTGGAAACGGGTCTTGAGAATGTCTTCGGCACGCATTTCACCCGAAAGGCCGGTCATGAGCTCGGCATACATCTTCGCGACACGCTTCGGCGTATCGAGCAATCCTTCGCGGTTCGGATTCTCGCCCATGCCGGTGAGAATCATCCGGAAGCCGTCTTCCATCATCTTCAAATTCATGCGGGCAAAGATAGAAAAATTACCGGATATCGACCCTCACCAAGGCGCCAGCGCCCTTGGCAATATAGATGCCGTGCGGAATGTTTTCGAGCGACATGCCGTTTATCGCGGTGCGGACAAGCGTTCCGTTCAGGTTGAACAGCCTGATTTCGCCCGCAGATTCCAGGCGATTGCCCACGCGGACAATCCCGGAGGTCACGCGCGCCAAGCCCTCACCCAACTGCGCGCCGTTCACGATGCCCGTCGTTTCGCCGCCGGCCTTGAAATTTTCCACGTGCGTGATGCCATTGTTCACATAGTCGCCGAGCCCGTAGGCACTGCGCATAATCTTCAGCACGTCCATGTCGAACACGGAGCCGTCCGGCGCGGACTGCCTGCGGATAATGGTCATGTTGTTTTCGCCCTCGTGACCGGTATCCCAGGCGATGGGCACAACCTTGTTCTGTTTCGCGAGTTTCATCACGGCGTCGTAATAGGCAAGGCGGCCCTTGCGGTGCTTCGCGTAGTTGTCGCCCGTCAGCACGCCCACACGGTCGTTCGCACCGAACTCGCCGATAATCACGGGCACGCCCTTGTCCACAAAGTTCGTCTTCATCTTGCCGAACTGTTCCTGAATCTGCGCGCTGGTGCACTTGTCGCCCATCGCGCCCGCCCAGGCGTTGTAACCGCAGTTGTGCACGATGTCTGCACCGGTCGCAAGGTCATCGCCCCAGTAGTATTGCGGATAAACTTGCGCGCCCCAGTCGGCAATGTCGTTCATGAGCGTGTAGGTGTACGGGTCGTAAAAATGCACCTCGACCATCAGGCGGTTTTCAATCACGTCCTTCGGGAGCTTGGAAACCGGCATCACCTCGGTCGTGCGGTCGATACTCGTGGAAGGTCCCTGGATTACAAGAGTACGGCTCGCGTTGTTGCCGCCCGTTGCGCGCACGGCATCCACGAACGTCTGGTGGTATACCATCAGGATTTCCGTCTCGTGCCTGTAATTGTCGTCGGTAGTCGCGGGCTCGTTCGCGCTCGCAAAGAGCAGGTTCTCGTTATAGTCCTTGAAACGCGTCGCAATCTGCGTCCAGTAGGATTTCTGCTTCGCGTTCACCTCGTCCTTCTTTTCGTCCTTCAGGTTCTCTTCGAGCCAGCCGCCATCCCAGTGGATGTTCAGGACCGTCACGAGGCCTGCGCGCATGCACATGTCCACGACCGTCTGCACCGAGTCCATCCAGCTTTCGTTGATGACACCGTCCTTAGCGTGGCTATCCCAGGCGCAGGGTATGCGTATGGTGCTGAAACCCGCCGCCTTCACCGAATCGATGTAGGCTTCTGTCGGGAACTTGTTGCCCCAGCCTGTGGGGTTGCCCGGAACTTCCATCGTGTTGCCGATGTTAATCCCGAAACCCATCTTGTTGAACATTTCGCCCGCCGTCGGGAGCGTTTCGGCATTCGCGAGCACAGCAAGCGACGCCACGGAGAAGGAAGCGGCCTGCGCCGCAGTCCTGAATCTGCTTTTAAGCATAACATCCCTTTAAGGCGCGAAGGCGCCTTCACTTCAAACAACACCCAAAATATATATGGATTTACAGCCCGCAGGCGCCCGCCAGGCAGTTTTTCTCGTTGACAAAATGTCCTTGAATTGGATTTCTTTGCAAAAAAGTCGGGTTTTAGCAGAATTTACACAAACACGACTTCGTTGCCGGTGCGGGGCGACTGGCTGCGGTTCGGGAGGCCACTCTCCGTATCGGCGTAGCCGATGGCAACGGAGGCGTACACGCGTTCGTCTTCGCGCAAGCCAAGGCCACGCAGGTATTCGAGGAGCGTCGGGTCTTCGTTCAGCCACTTGAGCTGGTTGATGTAGCAACTGCCCAGGTCGAGCTCGTTCGCCGCAAGCATCATGTTCTCCACCGCGCATGCCACGTCGGCCATGTTGTTGCCGTAATCTTTCTTGTTCGCGACTACAATCAGAACAGGCGCCGTGTAGCAGAACGAGTAATTGCCTTTGCGGGCGAGCGTGATGGAATTCTTGAGGCTCTTGTACAGGTCTTCGCGGAGTTCCATCTTCGCGAACGCTGCCTGTACCAGTTCCTTGAGTTTCGCAATCACCGAAGCATCCGAAATCACGAAGAAGTGATTCGTCTGAGCGTTGCCGCCGGTAGGGCCAAACTGACCCGCCTCGACAATCTGCTTCAACTTCTCGAGTTCCACAGGCTGTGCCTTGAACTTGCGGGTACTGCGACGTGTGCGTATTGCTTCGAGTGTGTTCATACTACTTATCCAGCGGGAGAATCAGGATACGCGAGTTGCGCTTCTGGTTGTAATGGTCGCGCTTGCTCTTGGGCAAATCCTCGACCGTACCATCCTCGAATCCGAAGTGGTAGAACCAGTCGAGAGCCTGCGTGGTGAGCAAGAACAGCTTACTGTAGCCTTTCATGCGCCCGACAGAAATCAGGTGCCGCACGATGGCATCGCCAATGCCCGACTTGCGGTAGTTCGCACCCACCGCGATGCCCGCAACTTCGGCCATCCCGTCTTCGAACTCGTGCAAGGCGCCGCAACCGTGAATGCTGTTGTCGATGCTGTACACCACGTAGTCCTTGAGCTTCTCGGAAATGCTTTCCTGAGTGCGCGGCACCAGGTAGCCCTTCGCGATGTAGTCCTGCATGATGCGCAGGATATCGGGAATGTCCTCGATGTTCGCGGGCCGGATACTCGAGTACTGGTTCGCGTACACCATGGTACCGTCGCCCCGCGCGCTGAACACTTCCTGCAGCACGCTGCCCTGAAATTCACCGCTCAGCAAATGCACGCGGTTAGCGCCCGCCTCGCACGCCCGGATGGCGTTCATCAGGTAGTCCATCTGCGCGAAGTCGAGCACGTCGGAATTGAGTTCCAGGAGTTCCTTCGCCTGGTCCACGTCCAGTGCAGAAATCACGCCCGAGTCGGTCGGTTCCAGATACTTCGTGTTCTTGCCGGTGACAAGCCCCTTGAGCTTGATGCCGTTCTCGTTACCGATAAAGAAGAGCTTGCCGACCTGCATGTACTTGCAGATTTCAGTCGCGAGCTCGGTAGAACTGATGTTGTAGGCGTGCCCGAGCTTGTTCCACCCGATAGGCGGAATGATGGGCACGAACTTCTCGTCCAAAAGCTGTTCGAGCGTATCGCGCTGGATACGTTCAATGCGCCCGGTACGCATGTAGTCGATACCGTCAATAACCCCGAGGCTCCGGGCGAGCACCCAGTTGCCCTGGATACCCTTGAGCCCGCTCGCCGTGAGGTGGCTCATGATGCGCTGTGCAACCCCGAGGCTCGCCTGCTCAATGAGGGGCAGGGCCTCCTCGCTCGTAAGCCGGACGCCGCCCTCGAACTTGCTTTCAAGTTCCCAGGCCTTCAGCTGCGCGTCGATACTGTTCCGCGTACCCGGCACGATGATGATGCGGATGCCCGCCTTGTGCAACAGGGCGATATCCCGCATGAGCACGGGGAACAGCGGATGGTCCATAAGGCTATCGTCAATCTTCAATACGAAAAGCTGGCCCTTGAACCGGTCCATATAGCCGAACACTTCCCGGATGAATCCGGCAACTTCGAAGTGCTGGGAATAGAAATCGGACGCAGTGTTGTTCATATTTCTTACTTCTTCTTGCCCTTCGCAGGCTTCTTGCTATCCTTCGCGGGCTTTGCAGGTTCGGCAGCCTTCGGCGCTTCGGCGGCAGGCTTCTCCTCGGCCTTCGGGGCCTCTTCGGCAGCGGGGGCGGCCTCGGCCGGAGCGGCAGGGGCTACAGCGGCATCGGTTGGCGAGCCCGTCGAACCATCCACGGCCGGAGTTTCGGCATACACCTTCAGGAGTTCCACCTCGAACACGAGAAGCGCATTCGCGGGAATCATCGGCGGCACGCCGGCCTCTCCGTAAGCAAGCGCGCTCGGAATCCAGGCCTTCACCTTCATGCCTTCCTTCATCACCTGGAGCAAATCCTGCCAGCCCTCGATCACGGCATTCACCGGGAATTCCAGCGGCTCGCCGCGCTTCACGCTGTTGTCGAACTCGGTACCGTCGAGGAGCGAACCCACATAGTGCACCTGCACCTTGTCGGAGGCCTTGGGGGTAATGCCCGCGCCTTCCTTAATTACCTTGTACTGCACGCCCTTCGTGGTGACCTTCACCGTGGAATCCAGCACGTTCTTCGCGAGGAACTGAGCCTGTTCCTCGAGAGCCTTCTGGGCGGCGGCCTTCGCGTCGGCCTCCTTCTTCTGCTGCATCTGCAAGAGCAGGCCCTGGAGCGCCTGTTCGGAAGCGGAATCCGTCATGAGCACCTTGCGGCTCGTATCCACCTCGTCCTTGATGGCGGCGATAATCACGTCGAGCTTGAGGGGAACTTTTATTTCGGCAATCGCCCTGCCAAGATCCATACCCAGGGCGTAACTGTAGCGGTCGACCGTGCTGTCGAGGGAAATCTTCGTTTCGGGGGCAACCGCGGGAGCGGGAGCCGGAGTCGGGTCTGTCGCGGGAGCAGCGTTCTTGTTTCCGCCACAGGCGACAAAAACCAGGCAAGAGGCAGCAATCGGGGCTAAAACAGAAAATTTCATACAGGAAAACCTTTTTTGGATGTTAACATAAGAAAAATAGGTAATTTCGCTCACACCCGCCTCCGAAAAGGGGCAAGATTGCGTGAATCACCTCACAAAAAACCTGCTTTGTAAACTTCTATAAACATTTTCCATTGCAGAAGGGCGCTGCATGTACTATTTTTTATAAGCAGGAAGAGAAAGGTACAGCTTATGACCAGCAACTTTATGAATATCGTAGCGAAAGCAAGCGAGAACAAAAGTCGCTTTGACACGTCTATGCTCGGCCTCAAGGATGAACTTGAGAAATCGGTGAGCCGCGACGCCAGCATGGTGCGCGCACACGTGAGACATTCCAAAGGCACAACCGGCTGGCTCCCGGGAGCCCTCTCCTACCCCTGGATTTTCGTCTGCATCGTAATTCCTGCCGTCATGGACATGTTCGTCTAGGCGCCACTTTTCTATCTTTGTTGCCGTAAAACTAGCGCAACCTGCGCACCGGAGACCTTATGGCAGCACTCATCCTCGACGGCAAGGCACTCGCCAAGACCACTGAAGAAGAACTCAGCGCCCGCGTGGCGAAACTCAAGGAAAAGACGGGCAAGACCCCCATCCTCGCCACCATCCTGGTGGGCGACGATCCGGCGAGCGCCACGTACGTGAAGATGAAGGGCAACGCCTGCGCCCGTGTGGGCATGGAAAGCATCCGCGTGGTGCTCCCGAAGAACACCACCACCGAGGAACTCCTCAACAAGATTCAGGAACTGAACGACAACCGTGACGTGCACGGCATTTTGCTGCAACACCCGGTTCCGCGCCACATCGACGAGCGCGCCGCCTTCGAGGCCATCGACGCCCGCAAGGACGTGGATGGCGTGACCTGCCTGGGCTTTGGCCGCATGGCGATGGGCGAACCCGCCTACGGTTGCGCCACTCCCGCAGGCATCATGCGCCTCTTGAAGGCATACAACATCCCGCTCGCGGGCAAGCATGCCGTCGTGGTGGGCCGTAGTGCCATCCTCGGCAAGCCCATGGCCATGATGCTCCTGAACGCGGACTGCACAGTGACCATCTGCCACAGCAAGACGCAGAACCTCCCCGAATTTGTGGGTCAGGCCGACATCCTCGTGGGTGCGGTCGGCAAACCCGAGTTCATCAAGAAGGAATGGATCAAGCAGGGCGCGGTCGTGGTCGACGCCGGCTACCATCCGGGTGGCGTGGGCGATATCGAGAAGGGTCTCGACGACGTGGCGAGCGCGTACACTCCGGTTCCGGGCGGAGTTGGCCCCATGACCATCAACACGCTCATCTACCAGAGCGTGGAAAGCGGCGAAAAATATTTGGGATAATTCGGGAGCGAAGGGCGCGGGCTAGCGTCTTTGGCGTTCGAGCTCGACGGCATCCGCTTCGGCGGAATTCGGCGAGAGGATGTTCTTGACGGTCTGTCCCACGAATTCGGCGCCAATACCAATCAATGTCCCCGTGAGGGAATCGTTCGAGTATTCAAGGTTCATCGCGGCCTTCGCATCGGATGTCGCACGTTCGTTACGCAGCGTCGCGCTGTCCGAATAAACTAACGGACGTTTGCCGGTGAGGTTCACGCTGTCGGTCTGCGAGGCACCCTTCTTCTGCACGAGCTGCGCATTTGCAGCCGAAGCGCAGGCAAATAATGCAGCAAGCACGGCAAGACGGGAAACAAGCCTCTTCGCCAAGATCATGCCGCTTTTTCCTTCTTGTCGTGCCGCGCAAAGAACTCCGCGACAATCGTGCCGCTTATGGAATGGTACGCGCAGCTGATGGCACACGGAACCACGCAAATCGCAGCCTCCGGGTGGGCAGCCACGTTCTCGGGGTTCGCGAAGAAGGCTGCCGCAAGCACGGTCGCCATGCCCGCATTCTGCACGCCCACCTCGATAGCGATAGTGCGCTTCTTTGCGGTATTGAACTTGAATATGCGCCCGACGGTATAGCCCAGCACGTAGCCGAGCCCGTTGTGGAAAAACACCACCGCAAGCACGAGGAACAACAGCGAAAGCCCGTTCGTAAGCAGGTGCGGGCGCACCGTCACGATGACACCGCCCACAATCAGCGCAAGGCCAATCACGCTAACCGCGGGCATGTTCGCACGCACTTCCTTGAACACCGGGTTCTTGCCCAGGAAATAGTTGCAAACAAAGCCAACCAGAATCGGCGCAACCGTCACGTACAGGATATTCAGGAACATCCCCTTCGCGTTCACGTCAATGCTCGTATCGGCAAGCCAGAGCACGAGCAGCGGGGTCATGAGCGGGGCAAGCAAAGTCGAGACCATCGTCATGCTCACGGAATACGTCACGTCCCCCTTGGCAAGGAAGCTCATCACGTTGCTCGAGACGCCACCCGGGCAACAACCCACGAGAATGATGCCCACGGCCAGGTACGGGTCGAGCCTGAAAACCTTGGTGAGGATGAAGGCCACCAGCGGCATGATGGTGTACTGCGCGCAGGCCCCGAGCAGAATGTGGAGCGGCTGCTTCATGAGGTTCTTCACGTCGTCGACGGTGATGGTGAGGCCCATGCTGAGCATGATGACGCCGAGGATTATGGAACTCGTGTTGCCGTGCACCCAGCCGAACGCGACCGGGAGGAAAAAGGCGACCACCGCGGCGCCGATGACGACCAGAGATGTATAGGTAGAAAGGAAACGGCTGATAGCCTTGATTATTTTCAACATGCGCAAAATATAGGAAATCGCCTACACCGCAACACGTCTACCGTCTAGAACATCACCCTGTAGGGAATCTGTTTTTCGAAGCGACGTCCCTTCAGGTCGCGGTATTCCTTATGCGTAGCCCCGCGCATGTCGGCAGGGCGTGCACGACGGATATCCCGTATCACGGTTGTCGAATCCGTCGCCGTAGAATCACCCGCGACAATGGACGTCGTGTCGGTCGCGGAGGTATCGCGCGCAGTCGTGTCCTGCGGCTGCACAGTCGAAGTATCCGTGCCCGCGCCGGCAGATTTTTCCACAAGCACCTCGATGCGGCCCGTATATTCAGTATTGTCGTTGCCCTTCACGGTGTACTTAAACGAGGCAAGCCCGCTGAAATTCGCCTTGGGCGCAAACCTTGCCGTATAGCCGTCACCCGCAAGTTCCACACTTCCGTTCTCCGCAGCAGAGACGCTGTAGGTCGGCGATACATCCTTGAACCCGCGCGTAATCGTGCGCAGGTCGAAATCGAGGGACTTCCCGCCCGCAGCCGTCGCATGCATGGCGCCCAGCCAGTTGATATACTTCTCGATACGCACGTAGCCATCGCTTTCCTTGGTCATCGCGTCATCTTTTGACTTGTCATAACCCATCGCCTCTTCGAAGTAATCCGGCATGCCGTCCTTGTCGGAATCGGTCGCGGCCTTCCCCGCAATCACCTCGCCCCAGCCGTTGTTGGTCTTGAGCCCCATCGCGCCCACGCTCTTCACGAGCGCACCGGCCGTTCCAAGCGTATTCACCTGGTACCACACCAGCGAATCGATGTCGTCGTACGGGAGCACGCCGCTCTGCGACGTCACGTAGCGCCACGCACTTGCTGCACTGAGCATCGGGCCCGATGTCGTAAGTTCGCTCCAAGGTTTCGCAAGTTCCTCGCCCACACCCTGATAGTAGTAAATACTCGAAGGTCCGCCGTTCAGTTTTCCGTCGCGGTCCGTGTCGATCATGTTGCCGCTCGCGTAAATACTCTGGTTCTTGTCCACCTGGAACCACGGATTACTCCCCTTCGGGCCATAGACAAAGTAATTGTTCACGATATCGTGATTGAAGTGCGTGCTCGTATGCGTCGTGTAGCCCGCCTCGAAGTTGTAGAGGATGTTGTTCACGAACACGTCGTTAATCTTGTCGAGCGGGTTTCGGTTGTGCGTATTCACAAAGGCGTTGTAGTACCACGCCCAAGTGCCATCTACCGATTCGATGTGCGCCCCGAACTGCTGCCCGATGGGGTTTGCAATCAGCGAGTTCTGCACCGTAATGCCCGTGACGCGGTAGCTCGCGTTGTCCGAGGAACCGCCGAAGTTGTTCCATGGCGCAAGTTCCACCGAGCAGTGGTCCACGATTACGTCCTTGGAATCGTAAAGGTTGAGCGCATCATCCTTCTCGGACGCGGTATTTTCGCCCGGGCGTATACGCAGGTAGCGGATGATAATGTTATTCTGCTTGCCGGTACTGAGCTTGCCACCGTGAATGGCGATTCCCTCGCCCGGAGCCGTCTGCCCCGCGATGGTAATGTTGCTCTTGATGGAAACCGCCGTCTTGATATTGATGATGCCACCCACGTCAAAGACCACAATGCGGTTGCCCTGGCTCACCGCGTCGCGGAAGGAACCGACACCGTCATCGTTCAAGTTCGTTACATGATAAACGCTGCCGCCACGGCCACCCGTGACCTGCGCGCCAAAACCAAGCGCCTCCGGGAAAGCCAGCGGCTCGGCACCTGCCCCGATAAAACTAAACACTGTTAGGCAAAGCGCCGAAACTGCCGTTTTTGTACCAAACATACCCATAATCAACATCCTTTACGGGTCCGCACCACCGAACCCGACAAGTACAATATATTTTCTTTTTACGTCAAAAGAAAGATTCTTCCCTAATAACGGTTGTCTATGGACAACACACATTTTCTTTGATAAGCGATTGCTTTAGCGCGATTTCTTGCACAAAATTAAGTCGGCTAGAGCCTTTTGCGCATCAGAATTCGCGCTATAGTTCTGCATGACGGATTTCATGTCGAGGAGAATACCCGCTATCTTGTGGTACGGGCGAGCGTCGGGATTTTTCCAATCGCCAGAACAATGCCCTATAAAACGCATCTTATATGGCAAATTGTCACTCTGGAGCGAAGCGATAGAGTCCATTTCACCTTCCGCACAGAACGGCATAATGAACGCATTATAAATGTCGCCCGATGTCATCCCCGCGAAGGCAGGAATCTCCTTTAAGTGTGTTTCCACATACTCCGCATACGCAATCTGCTTACAGATTGAGCCCGAAGACGGCAAGTCCATCGGGTTTCGCGTCACCCCAAACTTGTAGTATTTTGCATCAATAACGTATACACCCGATGAGAGAACCATAATCGTATCGGGCCGCATGGCGTAATTGGGATTCTCGTATCCGTGCAATCCCGAACTTAAATCCCATTCACAGTGCGGATTGAATTTGCCGCGCGGCACGCCCGCTGGCAACTTCCCGAAAATCTTATCCACCATCGCTTCCCACACAGGGGCGAACTTCTTTACTCCGAAATAAAAATCGTCTGCAATCTTTCCGTCTTCGGTTTTATGCCCGGCAAGATACTCCACAATTCGCGCTAAGTCGGCAAGTAAGCGCAAATCGCGGTCGTTAAACGTTTTCGCAAGCTTGGAATGAATTGCGTTACAGAACAAGTCGTAATCAAAATCCAGCAGCGGTTCTTCGGACGGATCTATGCCAAACAAAAATCCGAGTTTCACAAGAGCGTCGTGAACGCAGAACTTATGGACCTGCGTAATAAGCGTATCTTCGTTATAGCTGACTTTACGGGCGATAAAATCCAGGTACACAAGATTCTGGGCATCTTCGGTAATGACTGGTTGCACGGCCTTGATTGTCCGTCCCCAACTGATTTTCCCGTTCGCGCCCTTTTTGTACAGAATTTCCTTTTCATCAAGGTAACCGAAATCGAGAAAATTTCGGATAACATTCAAGTACGAAACCATCGGAAATTCAGATTCGCCATGTTCTTCTGCGAATGTGGAAATAGAGGAATCCTGATGAATCTGTTCCTGCAGCGAACGGTCGGAAAGCACCGTAAAAAGATTGACGACACATTCCCGTAATTCTTCTTCGGGGAGCTTGCGCAAGGCCGTGTCATCCTTGAAATATCCCAAAGGAAAGATGATACTTGTTTCCAGCGCCCCACCTTCCTTTGATTTTTCACAGCGAATGCCGACGAACTCGGTCTCCGAATTCGCCTTGGATTCGCAGGAACATATTTCGTTCAGCTTTTGCATCTAGGATTACAGCGTTGGCGATGCTACAAATGCGACAAGATTCGACTTGTCCTTGAAAACGTCAAAGCGTTCTTTCCCTTCAGACGGTTTTTCAAAAGAGTTGATCAACTTTTCCAGAGTATCAATTCCTTCGGCAAATACTTGCGGACGCTTGAATTTGAAAACGTCATCCCACAGGAACTTCAGGACCTTTTCTGCAAAGACCTTGTCGTCAATAATACCGCCCACGTTGCTCACGAACCAGACTCCGAGCCGCTTGTCTTCAGTGCTGGAAAGACCCTTGAGGGTGGCTGTAATTTTGGCGTTGATCCATCCCCAGAATTGTCCCCATTTAATACCGGTATCGTCAATTTCTGCGTTGTACTGAGCATTGACGGCAGGCTTAGTGAGGTCAAATTCGTTGCGGACTAGTTCCATGTCGAAACGGCGCTGAAAGGCATTATCCAAGGTGAACACATTCTGGTCGCTAGTGTTCATCGTCGCCAAGATGGAAAGGTTAGGCGGCAAGCGGATAGCCGTATTCGCATTGAAGTGAATTTCTTTTATTTTGATTTCTTCAATAGGTTCACCGTCGTTCCGTTCTTGGTAAGAACCATCATCCAGTTTTGTTGCTTTGCGGATATACGCATTAACATCATCGTTCTGGACAAAATACTGGCTCCAGCCTTCTGTAAACGTGTTTACCGCCGCATTTGCCGGGTCGTTACCGAGAGAGTCCGTTTCGCCAGCCTTGAGCCTATCCAACAACTGGAAGGTATCGCCGAAAATGGCGGCCGCATTACCGCGGTTGATTTCTTCGATAACCAGGTAAAAATGCTCATTAGGGCTGAGATACGCCCGCTTGATAATTTGCGTAAACGGCCCGGGTGTAAATTCATAGGTGACATGGCCGTTGACTTTCGGCAAAATCTGCCCGATGAATTCGGCGTTGGTGTATTCCGGGTGGAACACGACACGAACCTTGTTCTTTTCAGGAACATTTTTCAGTTGTTCCCTGATTTTATTACTCTTGCCGCAACCAGGAACACCATAGTAGATGATTTGGGAGGGGGTGAAAGGCGATTGGGATGATATATGAATGTCATTTTTCGTTTCGTCGAAAAAATCATCATTTTTTGAATAATCAAGAAAGTAATGTAAATCATCTTTTTTGTAAAAAGAAATCGTAGTCCTATATGCCTCTACATTTTCGGCAGTTATTTCTTCGTCTTCTTCCAAACCTAAACGCTTTCGTAGATATCTTCCCAATATTGCATTATTTTCCGGTGTTTGCAAAGCCGTTCCAATAGGCTTTTGCGCCCGCACAAGAATCAATGTTTCTCCATCATCAGTTTCAGTAATGAAATACTTCCCTTTAGGTGGAAAATAGTCTGTACTATAAATTTCTGGAGTTAATTGTAAATAAGCTTCGTTCTTATCCCTTTCGGTACCATCCTTACGATTGCCCCAATTTAAACCATGAAGGTTGGGATTACCATTTTTGTCATAATCGACAAGATTTAAAGAAAGTTTTTTCATAAGGCTTTCCCTACTCTTCAATGTTAGGTTCAACACTTTCGTATTCAATACCGGCGAAAGTCCTTAATAAGGCCTCAAAGATAATCTTAGCTCCCTCGCAGGGAACAGCCATACCGATTTGTTTACGAACAGATTCTTTCGATCCGTAAAAAACATAATTATCAGGGAATGTCTGTAATCGAGCGCGTTCTCGATTCGTCAACGCTCGGTTTTCTTTCCAATGATAAATATGCGTTCCGCCGCCGCCTGAGCCCGTTACGGTGTATGCTGGTTTTGAAGGATCAAGTCTTTTGTATATTTGACTAATTTTTGCTCCACGGACATTGATTTTCAAATCATCTGGGATTTTTGCAGTAAAAGCATTTTCTCCCGGCTTTATATACTTAAGCCGTTCTACAACTTTTGATGATTGAACAGTCATCTCGTTATTAGGAGCATTCTTTTTGATTGGAGGATTATCTATAGCATCTTTACATGTTTTTACCTTAAACCCCTTCGAAGAAGGAATTTTAAAATCAAGCGGAAGATCCTTTCGGATTCCGACGATAATTATTCGATGGCGAGCTTGAGGTATTCCGTACTCTTCAAATTTGTATAGATTGGGATATATGCGATATCCTGCAGCACGCATATCATTAAAAATCTTCGTTATCGCTTTGCCATCATTTGCACTTCTTAATCCACCAACATTTTCTGCAAGAAAACACTTAGGCTTATACAGTTTCAAAACCTGTATTCCGTATGTATAAAGAGGTCCAAAAGATCCTTTTACTCCCTTCTGTTCCCCTACAACGCTGAAATCATTGCAAGGAAATCCGAAGGCAAGACAATCTAGCGTTCCAAACTTTTGAAATTTTTTTAAATCGTAATTGCGAATATCGTTGCAAATAACGGATTCCGGTTTCTCAGGACATATATTTCGACGATAAGTTTCACAGGTATCGCTGTCGTAATCGGTTGCCCACAAATGTGCGATTTTATACGATGGATCTTCTATGGCCGCAGACAATGCCCCTCTTGCGATTCCTCCTGGTCCGCAAAAAAGTTCTCCTAAATAAAGAATGTTATCTGCATGATGGCGTAATCCGTTATTCTTTTCTTTAGGCATCTTTTCGCTCCATTTTGAAAGTGAACGAGTTCACTCTCGCGGGAGCGGTTCTGGCCGATTCGCTTGGCCGGGGTGCGGGCCAAAAGAATGGGCGGGGAGCCGGCTCACTCCTCGCCTAAAAGCGCGACATTTTCAAAAGAATACAATACACCCGCAAAAACCCGAGCGGATACAGTACGCCCAGGATACACTACGCCCATGCAACCCACAGGCGAAGGCGAGTTATTGTCTTATTCCTTGTGTATGAAAGTGTCGAAGTTTCAGTTAGAGGACAAGAGCAAAACTCAGCGAGTCCACCCCTGTTCTGCACCTGTCCAGTCTTTTTCGAAAATAAAAAAGGCGTGGAGTTGAATGCATTTACCTACCTGAGGCCTTCGACTGCCCTACACAAATAAACGCAAACAACTCACGCCCCAAAAGGCCGCTTGCATACAGGCGAACTGCTATTTAAACAATAGACCATGTAGCAAAACGATGCGACGGGCTTATGCCGGCCGCAGACGTGAGCGTTCGTCTCATTCTCTGTGTATGAAATTGTCGAAGTTTCAAGTAGAGAACAAGAGAAAACCCTATTTTCACCTTGAAATATAGATTATTGGAATGGCAAAAGATGACAGCCGCATCCGTCCATGAGAAAAATGCGGATTTTTCGAAAATCTCTTGACATCCACCCCTAGAAAGTTTATATTTATAGTGTACATTTGTTTACTATTTGACGGTTTCTGCTTGTCTGTCAAAGGAGATTATATGAGTGAAAGTAGGCTTACCACCTTGAATTTTCGGCGAAATAACGTATATTTTTACTATAATTCTGTAAAAAATCGCATTTTACAGAATTTAGGAAAAAATATGCTTCAGACGCTCGCCCAATGCATTGAAACGTTCGGCTCAAAATACTTGATAAAAAAGGCCATTGCCGAAGGCCGTTTGTTCCGCATCGCAAAAGGATTCTATTCCGATAGCAAGGATGTTTCCGAAACTTCGCTAATCTCCGCAAAATATCCTAAGGCGGTTTTTACGATGAATACCGCTTTTTATCATTACGGTTTGACCGATACCATTCCCGAGAAATATTACCTGGCAACCGAGCGGGGAGCAAAAATTTCCGACAACCGTGTTGTGCTGAAGTTCGAGAATAGCGATATCCTGTTTCTTGGAGCTGTACAAGAATCAGTCAACGGCGCAACCGTTTCAATGTATAACAGGGAACGCATGCTGCTCGAACTGATCCGCAACAAGTCAAACTTGCCCTTCGACTACTATAAAGAAATCATCCTAAACTATAGAAAGATAGTTGACGAACTGGACATGCAGTTCGTGCAGGATTACTTGCCGCAAATGCCGAAAGCGGATATGATTAGAAAGGTGCTGGAAGCGGAGGTGCTATAATGCTTAGCCTCAAAAGCATGGTTGATGTAGAAATTGAGAAAGGGTATAACGAAAACACTGCCCCCGCGAAAGTCTGCCAAGACATTGTTTTGAAAGCCATTTCCATGGGACCTCTGCATCACAACATCACTGTCAAGGGCGGTGTGGTCATGAGAAGCAAGACGGGAAACATCCGCCGTGCAACCCAAGACTTGGATATAGATTTTCTACGCTATCCCTTATCAGATGCCGCTATTGATGACTTTGTAGCAAAGATGAATTGTCTAGACGGAATCCGCATCGAAAGGTTTGGGGATATCGAAGAACTGAAGCAACAGGAATACAAAGGTAGGCGAATCCGCATAAAAATTCAAGATTCTAGCGGTTACGAACTAGAAAGCAAAATAGACCTGGGCGTGCATACCAAGTTAGATGTAAGTCAGGAGGAATATTGTTTTGACATTTCCTTTGACAACGGGAGTGTCAGTCTGCTGGTCAATTCCAACGAACAGATGCTGGTCGAAAAATTACGGTCGTTACTGAAATTCGGGGCTTTATCGACCCGCTACAAGGATCTTTTCGACATCTACTATCTTAGCAAACATGTTAACCATAAAAAACTGCATGTTTGCCTAGATTTGTACATCTTTGGCGATAAGCAAATGAGAGAGCATAACGTCAATGATGTGGTAAAGCGAGTGCGAGATATTTTTTCCGATAAACTGTACATCGAAAGGCTCTCCGCTAGCGACAAGAATTGGACCGGCGAAAATGTTTCGACCATTACAAAGAGTATCGAGAACTTTCTCAAATTGCTTTAGTCGCAACAATCCCGACTTCAAAGGGGTTGAATTCGACCCCTTTTTAAAAGAAGCTGATAGCCATTCGTTCACCATCGGAAAGAACAAACTTTTGAAATAAAAAAGCCTAGACTCGTTTTAGCCTAGGTTTCGAGGATGCGTGATGTATTCTTTTGCGGTTTACTTGCGCATGACCTTGATGGTCTTGTTCAGACGGGATCCGTCGTGGGCCATTCCGCGGACGTTCACTATATAGACGCCCCTACCGAAGGGTTGCAAATCCACCGAAGCGGAACCGTCTGCGGTCAGCACATTCTTGCTGAGCATCGGATTTCTGCCGCTCAAGTCCGTTACACGAATTTGTGCATTTGCGGGAATGCCGTAGAGGCGCACGATGTTATCCGCAACGGTGTAGTGGAAAATTTTCACAGGAGAGAACGTCGCAATCGAAGTCGTCGAAGAATCCGTTGCCGTCGTATCGCCCGCGACAACTGATGTCGTGTCGTTTTCGTCTTGTCCGCCCTGCGAAGCGTTTACAGCAAGTCCCTGCGTCACGCCGATGTAGCGGCTAAAGGTGTCGCCCGCATTGTCCTTGAGCGTAAACTGCACGTAGTCCGCACCTGCAAAGTTTTCGGCGAGTTTCACAGTCAACCTGGAACCGCTCACGGTCGCCGTCACGCCGCTCGGGGCCGACACGGTGTAGGTGCCGCCGTCGTAACCGCGGGTAAACTGCGAAAGGTCTATCACCTGGGTTTCGCCCTTCGCGAAGGTGTAGTGCGCGCGGGCCATCCATTCCAGGTAGCGTTCCAGTTCCGTCCAGCCATCGCCCAGGCGGTCCCTGTTCGCTTCGCTAAAGTCACCGCTCTTCGACTTCGGATTGTATCCGTACATATTTTCCCACCAGTCAGGGAGCCCGTCCAAATCGCTGTCGTAGTCGTCGGCCCGGATTTCGCTCGGGTAAGGCTCCCAGCCCTTGATGTTCGCCGTATCCTTCACGTCGGTTTCGCGGTCGGGAATGCCCGCCATGCCACCCACGGACCCCTTCATGCTGTAGGTTCCGTTCTTGGTCTCGTTTATCACGCGGGTGTCGTGATTGTCAAGTACCGGCATGCGCTGGCCCACATCGCTCAGCACATCCTTGTAGGCGGCCTTCGCGCTCTGGACAGTCGCATACGAGGCAAAGAAGGGCTTGCTGTTCCAGGGTTCCCAATCCAGCACCTGCCCGCCGGAAAGCGAATACTCGCGACCGCAATTGTCGTTGGTGCCGTCGCAGGTGAACTTGCCGCCCGCAGCCTCGAGAACGTTATTGTGGTAGTAATACGCCTGCGAGCCCTTGCCCGTACCTTCAAACTGCGCACGCAATGTATAGCCGTGCAAGGTAGTGGCGGCGCCCTCCTTGTAATAATTGCCCACGAAGTTCACCTCGTGCGCACCGCCATCGGTCACGCGGCTCACCCAGTTATAGACAACGTTGTTGAATATGTCAAGGCGACCCGCATAGTAGCCGTTCCCGTCGAGGCCACCGCCCAGGCTCCAGTTTCGGCCCGCATTGTGCGCAAGCAGGTTGTGGTGGAAGCTGCCGATATCGCCGCCGATAGTCGCCGCATACCCGTGTCCCGTCCCGACGGGGTAATTCTGGTGGTCCGCAATGTTCAGCGCTTCCGAAATCAGCGTGCGCTGCAGCGTAAGGTTCTTGCCGCCTCGGCTACTGAAGGCTTCGTCAATCGTCCAGCTGATGCTCGCATGATCCAGTATGCTGTGGTCGCCGCCGGTGAGCCCCATACCGTCGTAGGTGGCACCGTAGCCCAGGCGCACGCGCATGAAGCGGATGACCATGTCCTTGCCCGTGAACCCGATGGGGGCGCTCTTGATGGTAATACCCTTGCCGGGAGCCGTCTGCCCCGCAATCGTCACGTAATCCTGATTGCAGACCAGGCGCGATTTCAGCTGGATCATTCCCGACACCTTGAACACGATGGTACGCGGACCAATTTCTGCCGTGCACGCCTCGCGCAAGGAGCCTGCACCGTCATCGTTCAGGTTCGTCACGTACACCACCTTGCCGCCGCGGCCACCTAGGGCGTTGCGGCCATAACCTTCGGCACCCTCGAACGCGACGCGGCCCGGCTTGAACGACCAGATATTCCCTGCCGTGACCGTTCCGTTCGCATCGACCTCATCTACGCGCCAGTAATATGTCTGGAGCGGAGTCGTACCGCTCACCTTATACGAACTGCCGGATTGTTCACCCTTGTAAACCGCAGTGCTCGAGGGGGTTGACGCAAGCACAGCCGCCGAATCCGTCCCGAAATAGACGCGATGCTTTACGGCCGACTTCGCCGCCGTCCACGAAAGCGTCAGCGCTCCGTTTTCGTGCGGAGCGTGATAATCCAAATCCGCAGGCGAAGGCCCTGTCGCCTGTGCCGCCGCATTGGGGACGTTCAGTTCAAAACCGTTCAGGGTAACCGTTCCCATATTCAGCTTTATCGCGGTCGAGGCGCCCGTACCGCTTACATTAAAAGTCACGTAGGCAATCGCCGCCTCGCCTGTCGAGAGCGCACGATTCGTGGGCTTGACCGACGTCTGCTTCGAATTGTTCACATAGACATCGATGCTGTTGCTTACCGCCGTTCCATCAACATTGTTCAGGTACAAAAGGAGGCTGTGCATCCCTGCTGCAAGATTCGAGAACGTGAGAGTAATGTTTCCGCCGCCTTCGACCATAACTCCGTCGCACACAAGGCGCGCATAGCTCGGGGACTGCACCCCGGCCTTGTACCAGTTGGCCTTGAGGTTCGCGCTTCCGGCGACATTCACCTTCACGCCCGAAAGCGTCGTATCTTTCGAAGCGACACCCGAAACCACCCAGGGCACGTAATTCGGTTCCGTAACCTCGCTCGAATTGCGACCGCTCATGTCAAAATCGACCTTGATGACGGGCGATGCGGCAAAGGCAAGCGCCGCCGAGAGGCCCAATACGCGAATAGAATTCAAACATCCCATACATAACTCCTTTCTGCCCACAAAAATACCCTCGGATTTGCTCCGGGGGTAGGGTAAAAGAAATTTCCAGTTGTCCGCGGACTACGGCGGGCACCTGCGGTGCAAAAAAACGCCCCGGCTTCCGCCGGGACGTATCGTTTAGTTAGGAAACTACCGTTCTACTCTTACCTGCACCGCATTCTGCATCGTGCGACCATTGAACTTGACACGGACCATGTAGACGCCTTCGGGGAGAGCCCTGATTTCGCGGGACAAGTCAGACGCTCCTGCCGGAACATTTCTTGCAAGGCGCGCCACCTGGTGGCCTGTCATGTCAAAGAAATCCACCTGGGCATACCCCGATTCGCGGGCAATCAGCGTACCATCTGCAAGATTCAGGTGTATTCCGGCAGCAACGCGAATGTTACCTGCAAAGTCGTCTTCTGCGGTGTAATCGCCACGGGTAAGTCCCGTCGTTCCCGAAGAGTCTCCCGCGACTTCAGCGCTCAAGGTGTCTATCGCCGAGAGTTGCGTTGAATCCTCGAAAAGCACCACGCCTTCGACATCAAAACCGATCTGATCGATGTTCGGTGCACCCGCCTCTTCCAGCGATTTCAGATAAAGCACATTCAACCCCTTCTGGAGCGAAACACCCACCGAGACGCTATCCCAGGTATCCCAATCGGCAGTGGGCTTGAACGTCAGCGAACCGACCAGGTCTTCATTCATCTTCACCATAATGCGACGCGTATCCGTTTTGCCGTGGGCGTAGCGCAGCACCATCGTTGCATTCTTGTATTCCTTCGGCGAAACCAGGTGGTAAATGCCGTAGCTATCGAGACTGTTTTCGAAATCGTAGAATCCCGTGCCGCGGAAATTCTCGTGGTTGTCGGCAAAGGCTCCCTTTGCATCGGTCGGTACCGCCGCCTCGATATCGCTCCGAACCATAAGAGGAGCAGGTCCCGATTCCACGACACACAGGATGGTGAATTTTCCGTTGCGAGTCGCTTCGCCAAAGTCAGCATTCCCGCCTTTCGTCGTAATCGTATAGGTAAACTCGCCCTCGACAACGGGAGTCCCGCTAAAATAGAGCGATGATGTCGTCGCATTCCACACGGCCGTCACACCTGCCGGGAGCCCGTCAACATTCG
This sequence comes from Fibrobacter sp. UBA3718, assembly GCF_002371935.1. Lineage (NCBI taxonomy): Bacteria > Pseudomonadati > Fibrobacterota > Fibrobacteria > Fibrobacterales > Fibrobacteraceae > Fibrobacter > Fibrobacter sp. UBA3718. The sequence continues at coordinate 76,207 of NZ_DFHR01000005.1, forward strand.
CCCCATCCGCATGCTGGATCGCGAAGGTGAACGGGACAATCGAATCACCCTTCACAATCACCTGGCTCGAACTACCTGCGCCCTGCTTGACAATCGCGGCCGCCTTCGGCGTGTTGTCGCCTATCAGCACGATGTCCGGCTTCGGGAACTTGCCCTTGTTGCCATACAGCCAAAAACCCAGATGCGGCGGCTGGTTGTAGGCAGTATTCTGCCAGCTCATGCCATTGCGATAAACCGGGTCGTGCGCAAGCGTGTACATGCGATGTTCGGTAGGCGTGGTCGTCGTGTAAATGTAAAGCTTGGAGGCTCCATCGTGCAAGATGACTTCCTCGCGCCAGTCGCCCAGAATGTCACCGCTGAAATTCGGTGTCGCCTTGGTGGTATTGCAACTGTTGCCCTGCATCTGGAAAAGCGTATTGCTCTGTTGCTTTGCATGGTCCCACTTGCTGATGGTCGTATTGTCCAACAATTCGTCAAGCAGGTCACCATCCCAGTAGATACGGAAGTTGTAGGCGGGGCGCTTGTCGGCCTTCCAGATTTTTCCCTTAGCCGTATAAGTGTTCCAGTTTGCAGCAGACCAGAGTTCATGTCCACGGCTGTTGGAATCAACGTCGCCCGCGACGCCGCGCCCGTTGTCCCCGGAGCTCGTTTCGCTAAAAAGCAACTTGCCGGTGCGGGCATCGTGCAAATCGTATCCGTAGGGCTTTTCTTCGTGAACTTGCCAAACCTCGAGGCCGTCGTTGTCGGGGTCCAAATCGCCAAAGTGGATTGCATCGCCGTGACCCTTGCCTGTGCGGTACATGAATTTCCCGTTGTGGTCAATGGCGCAACTTCCTTCAATGATTTCATCGAAACCGTCGCCATCCACGTCGCCTGCGGAAATGTTGTGATTGCCTTGCCCGTAACATTCCTGTCCGCTTGTTGCTGCGTTGTAATACCAGCGTTGCGAAAGGGTTTTGCCGTCCCAATCATAGGCGGTAATCGCCATGCGGGTGTAGTAACCGCGCTGGAAAACCATGCTCGGTTTCTTGCCATCGAGATAGGCATTTGTCGCAAGGAAGCGGTCGACGCGGTTCCCGTAGCTGTCGCCCCAGCTCTTTACCGTACCGCGCCCTGGATTATAGGCGACGGTCGCCATTTCAAGTCCCGTTTCGCCGTTGAAAACCGTGAGGTATTCGTCACCGGTCAGAATGTATCCACTCGAATTGCGGTAATCGCTAGTATGTGCCGCATTGGCCGCTGCGCCCTTGCTCAGGTACTTTCCGCTGGCATCCTTCGTTCCCGGCGCAGTCTTTACGGCAAGTTCCGCCTTGCCGTCGCCATCGTAGTCACCCACGAGCATCTGCGTGTAGTGCGCCCCCGCACGGATGTTTACGCCCAGATCGATGCGCCAAAGTTTTTTGCCGCTCATCTTGTAACAGTCAATGATGACGTTGCCCGTCTTTCCCTTCTGGGAATTGTCCTTGGAATTGCTCGGATCCCACTTGAGAACCAACTCGAACTCGCCATCACCATCCACATCGCCCACGGCAATATCGTTGGGACTGTAGGTGTAGTCGCTACCGCCTGCAGGCCTGTCCAGGTTCACAGTCAAGAACTGCTCGCCCCACACGGGTACGGCATCGTCAGATGCAAGTTCCTTGCCGTTTATGACAGCCTTTACGGAATACCTGCTCGAGGCCGTCCCTTTCGCGTCGGTATAGTTGCTCGCCTGTGTCCCGCTGAGGCTCGCGATTTTCTCGCCATCGCGGTACAGGTTAAAACCCGTCTCGGAGCCCTCGGTCCCAAGGACGCGCCAGCTGAGGAACACGCCCCCGCCAGTCTTAACCGCCACAAGCCCGCGGTTCAGCCTTTCCATCTGGCGAGCCGCCTGCGACATGCCCACTCCAAGCGCGAGCGAAAGCCCAAACATCCACAACTTTTTCATCATCCAATCCTTTTTTTTGAATTACAGGCCCCCGCACCACCGGGAACCTGCACCTATAATATATCTCCGGTACTCCAAATAGTACCTTCACCACCACACTTCCGGTTGTCCATAGACAACGGCGGGAACACAACAAAAAACTTCGGCAAGCAACGCTTGCCTCGCGCATACGCGAGCGTATGCGTTAAAACAAGTTTCTTCGTGGGCACCTGCGGTGCTTTCTGTTACTTCGCAAAAACGGGCTGTCGGGCCTTGCGCAAACGCATTTCCTTTACCCGCGGGCTGTCCGCAGTTCCCAACAGGCGACCGCGCACATCGTAAACCTTCGCGCCACGCATATCCTGCAGGCTGCGTCCCGTTTCAACGCCATTGCGAACCGCAAACAACGTGGTCGAAGAATCAGGATCTTCCACATGGATTTGCGTGCTGTCGCCCGCCACGCTATTCACGGAAACCGAAAGCAGGTCGACCACACTCTTCTCACAAGTAAACCCGAGCGACATCTCGGCAGTCGATGCGCCCCTGTTTACCGCCTTGTAGTGATATGCCTTGCCATCTTGCGCCGTGATGCGGGCCGAGTAGGTAACGACATCCTTTTCGCGCGAGACATCCATCACCACTTCGGCGTTGCGCATGATGCCAGCGAAATCGTCCCAGTTCCAGTCGAAATCGTAATCGAACGCCCCCGCGTTATCCATCGCAAAGGCATCGGCACGCAACAGCGTCGTCGCCCCGCCGGCAGTCGCACGCACAATGTAATTGTCCCAGTTGTTCACCTTGTTCGCATCAGCAAGCCCGTAAACCGGCTTGTTTCCGTAATTCATAAAGCGGAATGTT
>NZ_DFHR01000015.1:0-54102 GCF_002371935.1 Fibrobacter sp. UBA3718
GTCCAACTTTCGGGGTTCACATCATTAGCCGGGGCAGTTTAAAGCGCGAATATAACGGCGCGGTTATTGTGAGACAAAAAATCGCCTTTCATGAGACAAAATGAAAGGCGATTTTTTAACCATTTGGAACAATGCTATTTAATCGTTCCCATCCATCTTGATTGCTGTTGATTTTATAGAATGTAATACCATAAGGGCTTATAGTCACTTTACGAGTTTCAGAACCAGTAAGAGTGGCAGATGAAGTCTTATAGGCTCTGTCAAGTCATTTTATACGCCAACCCTGGGCTAGCAAAACTTTCCCAATCCGTCAGCCCCTCGAAACCTGCAAATTTGCCCCAGAAATGCTGTTTTTAGGCTATTTTGGCCAATTAGCCCGCCCCCGAAACCGCAGCCAACATACAGCCAGAATGCAGTTAACCCGCAGCCTTGTAAAAAAATACGGAATGACTTGACAGAGCCCATGAATTAGTATATATTTGTGCAGTAGCACAAAAGTGCATATTCGGAGTTTTTATGATTGAGCGCATTCGCGGAATCCTTATCGAAAAATCCCCCACCTTCGTCATCGTTGATGTGAACGGTGTCGGTTACGGAGTAAACATTTCAGCCTACACGGCCGGCAAGTTGCCCGAAGAAGGCTCCGAGGTGACTCTCCACACGAATCTCGTGGTCCGCGAAGACTCCATGACGCTCTTCGGCTTTGCGGACAGGACCGAAAAGGACACGTTCCTGATGCTCATCGACGTGAACGGCGTGGGGCCAAAGCTCGCACAGCGCATCCTGAGCGGAGTCTCGCCAGCCGACCTCCTGAACATGGTGGCAAGCGACAACAAAAGCGCCCTCGGCAAAATCAAGGGTCTCGGCAAAAAGACCTGCGAGCAGATGGTCCTCACCCTCAAGGACAAGGCGGGGTCGATGCTACAGGCGCTCGGCGATGTCGAAGGCTCGGGCATTACCGGCATGGGCGTCCTTACCGGCGCGAAGATGGAGGCGGTCCTCGCCCTTCACACTCTCGGCGTAAAAGACCCTGCGGCAGAGAGAGCCGTTGTCAAGGCGGCCGAAATTCTCGGGGATTCCGCCGATGCGGCGACCCTCATACCCGAAGCTTTGAAGTATCTTTGATCGCAAACCACAAACGAGGAATGTTTTTTCATGGACGACCAGCGGATTATTTCGCCCGAAAAAAGAATCGGTGAAGGCGACGACGTGGATCGTACGCTCAGGCCTCCCAGCCTCGCGGAATTCACGGGACAAGGAGACATCAAGGAAAGTCTTTCCATCGCCATCGAAGCGGCGAAACACCGCGGCGATTCGCTCGACCACTGCCTTTTCGCCGGCCCTCCGGGTCTCGGCAAAACGACCCTCGCAGGAATCATCGCGAAGGAAATGGGCGTCAACATCCACATCACGAGCGGCCCCGTCCTCGACAAGGCTAGCGACCTGGCCGGCCTCCTGACAAGCCTGCAGGAGAACGACGTCCTCTTTATCGACGAGATCCACCGGCTGAACCGCGTGGTCGAGGAATACCTCTACCCCGCCATGGAAGACTACAGGCTCGACATCATGCTCGATTCGGGACCGACGGCGCGTAGCGTCAACCTCCCGCTCAAGCACTTCACCCTCGTCGGAGCAACCACTCGCAGCGGCATGCTCACGGGTCCTCTCCGCGACCGATTCGGCCTCCAGTACCGGCTGGAACTCTACAACGAGGACGACATCGTCAAAATCCTTATCCGGAGCGCGCGGATCCTGGGCGTCGGGCTCGAGGAGGACGCCGCAAGGCTGCTCGGCGGACGTTGCCGCGGGACGCCCCGCATCGCGAACAGGGTGCTGCGCCGTTGCCGCGACGTGGCCCAGGTACGCGGGAACGGGACGATCGACCTCGAAGCCGCCCAGCGCACACTGCAGATGCTCGGAATCGACACCGAGGGGCTCGACCCTACCGACCGGAAGATCCTCGGGCTCATTATCGACAAGTTCGACGGCGGGCCAGTCGGCATAACAACCATCGGGGCCGCGATGGGCGAAGAGCCCGACACGCTAGAAGAAGTCTACGAGCCGTACCTCATCCAGAAAGGTCTCCTTTCCCGAACCCAGCGAGGGAGAATCGCCACGCGCAACGCCTACGCCATGCTCCACCGCGATATTCCGCAGAAACAAGTACCAAGCGACCAGATTGAACTTTTCTAGGCGACGCGGGGGCCATGCCCCTACTTGAATTCGGGCGCGATGGTCATCACCAGGTTCACGCCATGGAGCCCGTGAAAACCAAGCTGCACGCGGAACCAGTACATGTCCGGCTTGCGGACGCGGACGCCGAACCCCCAGGAATTGTTGAGACGGTGAACCGACCAGTCCTTGAATGTCGGCGAAAACATCGCATACTCGTTGAACAGGACGCCGTCCACATAATAATCGATAGGCCAGCGGTATTCCATGCTCAGGCTCATGACATGCTGGGCCGCATAGTAATCCTGGAACCCTCGCAGCGGAAACCTCGGCCCGACGAGAGAATACAGCTTGAACGGGGCTCCCCCCTCCTCTATTTCCCAACTGTCTATCATCCTGAACTGAAGCGCTATCACCCTCCTTTCGAACAGGGTTTCACGGACATTGTCGGGCCGCCACATGCGAAGGGCGTCATTCCAGTTGAAGTCCATGTAAAAGCGCCGATTCTGTCGCGCCTCTTTTTTTGTCAGGTGGAACTTTTGCGCTTTGCCAAAATAGAAATAATGCTGGAACACGAATTCCGTCCGCACGAAGTCGTGGTTCATGCCGTTATCATCGAAATCAAACCTTGTCGGCCGATTTCCCGGCTCCTCCGCATTATCGAAGGATATCCCGCTGTATTTTCCAACAAAAAAGTAACGGGCCAGCAGCTGCATGCGGCTCCCCCGCGAAGGCGCGAAGGGAAAATCGAGATTGTCGAACAAGACCGAGAGCCCGACAGGGAACATCAGGAACGACTGGTAAAGGCCGCGGTCGTCGATGGAAAAATCACGGCTGACAAGGATGCTGTCCTGCGAATTTCCCGGAAGGCTACGGTCCACGATATCCACCGTGCCCAGCAGCTCGAGACTCCAACGGCCATCGCTCGTAAGGGGTATGCCCGCCTGCAAGTCGATGGTGAATGAGGAATCCGGCATGACAAAGTCCTCTCGCGTCCCCGGATAGACAAAGAACCCGTCGCGGTCCCAGAACTTACGAAGCCGAATGCCCCCAAACAAGTCGGTCCCGAAAAGTTCGTGCTTCGTGTAGCGCAGGTCGACGAAGAAATCGCCGTTCGCGAAATACTGCGGCGAAAGGACTAGGTAATCCTTGCCAAAGAACAGGCTCCTGTGGCGGTAGGTCAACCCTAGCATCGTGGAATTGCCGGGTTTAAGGTTCATTATGGGATAAAGCAGAATGTTCCGTTTCTCGCCAAACGTAATCAGGTCGACAGCCGTCTCGATGACCCCGTTGTCGAACGCGTAATGCAGGGGTTGCGCTATCGGATAGACCGCCGCGTTCAGCACCGGCTGGATGATATGTTCGAAAGGCCAGGTGAAAAAACGTTTCCACGACGAGGAGGATTCTTCGACTGTAGCCGAAGAATCGGGACCGTGCGCCATCGAGTCGGCAACGGCCACAGAATCCGCCTCGGCAAAGGCGGATGTGGCCAGCGCAAGGGCAAAGGCGATTATGCAAAGCCGCAAGCGAATCATCTCAACCCTAATTTATAATTATATTATAGCCGATGTTTTCCCTAATCAGCAAAATAACCAGAAGACTTACACGATTTCCTGTAGCCGTTTTGCTTTTCGGGACCATTTTCGCCATTCTTTCGGCGTTTCCCATCATGAACCTGCGGTGGGACCTCCAGTTGCAGGACACGCTCTCCTTCAGCGACGAGTCCAACAACGACTACAAGCGTATCGAAAGCGACTTCGGCGGGCTCGGGAGCCTCATTGTCGTCCTGCATTCCAAGGACAGCCTCCAGAACTACACCACCGCGAAAAGTCTAGCGCAGATGTTGCGCAAGGATCCGCTGGTCCACTTCGTGGATTTCGAAACCGACACCGACTACTACACGCGGCACTGCCTTCTCTATATCGACGAGAGCGACCTCGATTCCACCATCAACCGCATCCGCCCCATACGGGACAAGTTCATCAGCAGGAATAACCCGTTCTACGTCGACCTGGACGCCGGCCTCGATTCCTCCACGGAAAAGGAAATCGAATTCCGCGTGAACGACCTCCAGGAAAAATACGCGAGAATCATGAACCGCAGCCACTCGAATCCCGACGGCACCATCCGGGTTGTAGAGATATACCCCACGCACCCGCTAACGGACCTCAAGGCAAGCCGCGAACTCCTGTCGCAGACCAGCACCTACCTCTCCGCAATCATCCAGGGCGGCGACGTGCAATCCTACTTTACCGGAAAGGTTTTCGAGACAATCCGCCGCGGACGGACGCTCCTTCCCGAAGCCCAGCTAGCGGGCGGACTTACCGCCCTCATCATCCTGCTCCTCTTTGTCGTGAATTTTTACAGGCAGCCGCAGCTGATATTTATCTCGTCGGTGGCGACGGCGCTCCCAATCGTCTACACGCTCGCCCTCGCATCGCTCCTCTACGGGAGAATCAACCTATACACCCTGCTCCTCGCCATCATCCTGCCGGGCCAGGCATGCCAGATAGTGAACCACGTCTACAAGCGCTATTTCGAAGAACGCGCCCGCAACCTGAGCCCGCAACTCTGCATCGAGAGCGCTATTCTCGGCATCGGCCCCTCCACATGCGCATCCTCGTGCATCATGGCCTCCCTCTTTGCATGCATGATGTTCGTGCCGCTTCCCGGGCTGCAGGAACTTGCCATCCTAGGGAGCCTCGGGACACTCATCAACTGGATGGTCACCCTCCTTGTCGCCACCGCCCTCCTGCGCGTATTCCAGAAGAGCCGTCCGTTTTCGGTCAACTCATTCAAAATAAATCCGTCCTCGCACAAAGTGACGCTTCTCCCCCATAGGCTCAATGTCGTCCTCATCGCCATCGTGTCTATCATTAGCCTCGTATGCCTTGTCTACGGAGGGTCAAATCTCAAGTTCTTCTACGATTTCAGCAAGACCGAAATCAAGAAGACAACCGGCACGGCCGATTCCCTCCTCGCCCAGACCGGATTCCCGCAATACGACCCCATCATCGTCGAGACAACAAGCGCAGAGGCAAGCACGGAGCTCTACCGCAACTTCGAGCAGCTAAAGAAGAAAGGCGCCATCCCGAACGTCCAGAAGATGTACACGCTCGCCAAGACTGTTCCGCACGCAAGCGTTTCTCGCGAACAGAAACTCGACACGCTGGAGGCTTTCGCGAAAGGAATCGACGTCAAGGATCTCGACGAAAAGCAGAAGAAAGCCTACGACTTTATGGCCGAGGCGCTTTCGAACAGGAAGGTCGACGACGAGGACCTGCCCGACAACGTGAAAGTCAAGTTCAGCGACAAGAACGGGAACCGCGGCGTTTTCTCTTTCATTTTCCACAATATCGATCCAGACGACGGACTCGCGTGCCGCAGGCTGAACGAGAACCTCGACAAGATCAGGGGCCCGGAAAAGGAAGGTATCCTGATGACCGGGGAACCCGTCGTCCGCGCAACCGTCCTCGACCTCATCCTCAAAAACCTGGACAAGACCCTCTGGATTGGAAGTTTCCTCGTATGGTTCTTCCTGCTCATGTTCTACAACCGATTCAGCAGGGCCATATTCACCCTCCTCCCCTCGGTATTCGCCATAAGCTGGCTGCTGATCCTCATTAGGCTGCTCGGCATCGAGCTTTCGTTCTACAGTTCGCTCGCATTCCCCCTCATCATCGGGGCTAGCGTCGACGGTTCGCTGCAGCTCTGGAGCGCCTTCTACACGAAACAGGCAGGGACAGCCATCACGGTCCTCCAGACAAAGTTCTTCGGCATCCTCCTGAGCCAGGCGGCATCGTTCATCGCCTCCTTCAGCCTTATCATATCATCCCATCCCGGACTCCGCAGCATCGGCCAGGTCTTGCTACTGGGGCTCGCCTGCATTGCGCTTGCACAGTTCACCACCTTCCCGCTGATTGCCGGAATCCTCGACAACTACCGAATCTGGAAAAAGAAGAAAGAGTCAAAATGACACGTCCCCTTTCGACACGAACAGAAAATATCGCAGCATCGCTCACTGTCGCCATCGATACGCTCGCCAAGCAAATGATCGCCGAAGGCAAGGATGTGGTCAGCCTCGGCGCGGGCGAACCCGACTTTCCGACTCCAAGGCCCATCTGCGATGCCGCCACCAGGGCGATTACCGATGGCAAGACGCGCTATACCGCCCCCGTCGGGATTCTCGAGGTGCGCAAGGAAGTCTGCAACAAGCTCAAGCGCGACAACGGCCTCGACTACGCTCCCGAACAGATCATCATGACTAGCGGTGCGAAGCACGCCGTGTTCAATTCACTCGCGGCCCTCGTAAACCCGGGCGACGAAATCATCATTCCCGCCCCCTACTGGGTCACCTACCCCGAACTCGTGAAGTGGCTCGGCGGCGTTCCCAAGTTCGTGCCGACCACCATCGGGAACAAATTCAAGATGACCGCGGAGCAGTTGCAGAGCGCCATCACCGAAAAGACGAAGGCGATCCTCATCAACAACCCCTGCAACCCGACCGGAAGCGTGTATTCGCACGAAGAACTCGCCGGCCTCGCTAAAGTCATCGTCAAGAACGACATCTACTGCATCTCCGACGAGGTTTATGAATACTTCGTCTATGGCGCACAGTTCGCAAGCATTGCGAGTTTCGACGGGATGGCCGAACGAACCATCGTCGTGAACGGGTTCTCGAAATCGCACTGCATGACGGGCTGGAGAATCGGATACGACGCCGCCCCCGCTCCGATTGCAAAGATAATCGGCAAAATTCAGGGACAGGCAACACACCACCCGAGCAACATCGCGCAATATGCAGCCCTCGAAGCTCTCCGCATGGGCATGGGCGAAGTGGATAAGATGCGCGCGGCATTCCGCAGGAGGCGCGACTTCATGGTATCGCAGGTTTCGAGAATCCTCGGCGAAAGCATCTCCGCGCCCGAAGGCGCATTCTACCTGTTCGCGCCCGTCGCAAAGCTCTACGGCAAAAAAACTCCCGCAGGTGCAGCCGTAAACAGTTCGATTGACTTCTGCAAATACCTGCTCGAGACACAGGGACTCGCCATCGTGCCGGGAGCCGCCTTCGGAGACGACAGCTGCGTGCGGTTCTCGTATGCGGCAAGCGACGAGACGTTGGCAAAAGCCTGCGAAAGATTCGAGAACGGAATCAAAGAGCTCAAGTAATGCGGCGGTAAGCGGCCATGTTCAGAATCATTACGCCAGATACAAGCAAGCCCTTCACCATCGGGCGCAGAGAAGGAAGCGACCTCCGCTTCTCGGAGCGTTTTGTATCCAGGGAACATGCCGTCATTGAACGAAAGCAAGGTCCGAACGGAACCGTCTGGAAAATCCGCAGCCTTACCGAAAACAGTTTCACCCTCCTGAACGAAGCCCAGATAAACGAAAGCGAACTTCACGACGGCGACATCATCGGAATCGGGGTCAAGAGGCTGAGGGTCGACATCAAGGAAGACAAACTTTCCCTCCTGCTTTACGACATCAACGACGAAGTCCAGGAGCAACCGCTCGAAGACAAATTCTGCATGGTGGATCTAGGCGAGGACGGTTCGACAAAACCCATCCAAGTGCGCAAGGACGGAGACGGCGCCGAAATCCGTTTCCAGCACCCCATCATAGACGAGGAAGGCAAGAGCAGGAAAAAAATAGGGCTCCGCCCCGGCGAAGGAATCCGATTCGACCAGACGGAAATGAGCGTCAGGGATGGGAAGCTCTTCATGCGAAAAGCGGGAGCAGGGTTCGAATTGCACGTCCGGGACCTCGACGTATACGCGGGGAAGAAGCAGCTCTTGTCGGGTATCGACTTCGACCTCCCCGCCGGCGAAATCCTCGCCATCATCGGACGCTCGGGACAGGGAAAATCAAGCCTACTGAAACTCTTCGAAGGCACCTACCGCAAGGGCGAAAGAAGCGAAGTCACCATAGGCGGCGTCGACTACCGCCACAGCCAGATTCGCGAACGCATCGCCATTCTCGAACAGGATCCGCCACTCCGCAGCGACCTGACCGTCGACGAAACGCTCCGCCATGGCGCCCGCATTACGCTTGACGCAAAGGACTTTCGCGAAAGCGCGGACGGGCGACTCGAAAAGTTCTGCGAACTTTTCGGGCTGAGCGGCAGGCGGCAGAGCCGCATCAGGACGCTCAGCGGCGGCGAGATACGCCGCGTCGCCCTCGCAGCGGAACTCATGGGAAGCCCAGGTCTCATCATCCTCGACGAGCCGCTTTCGGGTCTCGACCCATTCAACTCCCGCATCCTGTGTTCGCACCTGAAGCAGCTCGCCTTTCTCGGGCACACAATTATCCTCACCACGCACAGTTACGAGGCGCTCCGCATTGCGAACAAAGTGCTCGTCATCCATCAAGGCGAACAGTGCTTCTACGGCAGCCCGCAAGGAGCATACCAGTTCTTCAAGACAAGCAATCCTGACGAAATCCTCTCGAACCTCTCTACGGATTCATCTTCGATTTGGCAAAAATCAGGAATCATCAGCAAGGACACGGTTTCGAACAACCTAAGCCACTACTACTTCACCAAGCAACGGCACAAGGGTTCGCTATTCTACAACATGGCGCTCATGCTTCGCCAATGGGTTCGTGACAAGGGGAAGCTAGCCGCACTTCTTTTGCAGCCCTTCATCATCGGCTTTCTCTTTTCGCAAATTTTCTCGCGGACATCCTCGCTCTGGACAGTCGCATTCGCCATCGTGCTCTGCGCGAACTGGTTCTCGCTATCGCTTTCCATCCGCGAAATCGTTCAGGAAAAAAATACAATCAAGGGCGAATTCCGCAAGGGGGCCCGCATACTTCCCTACCTCTCCGCCAAATTCATCCTCCCCACGATTGTATCCATCCTGCAGACCGTCATTGTATACGCCTTTATCGCCTACCGCATTCCCATCCACCACGACATTCCCGAGCTCCTGGCAATCGCCGTTACGGCAACAACTCCCGCCATCGCCATCGGGCTTCTCGTGAGCTCACTATCGCGCAATTCGGGACAAGCGAACGCCTTCTTGCCGCTCCTCATCATCCCGCAAGTGGCGCTCGCCGGGGCCCTGGTTCCCTTCGACCAAATGCAACAGGTGGGCAAATGGCTTTCCTACATCGTCTGGTCACGCTATAGCCAAAGTTCGCTGCTGAACACGCTGCTCGAACATCCCGATGACGTTTGGAACAAAGGAGCGGCCCTACTCCTCGCCGCATTATTTTGTATAATTACCGCAACGATTCTTTACCGGTCCAAGAAAGCAAAATGACAGAACCTGCATCACAGAATTTTCCCAGGCCCTTCAACGAGAACTACGACCTTATCGGCACCCTCGGCAAAGGCGGCATGGGACTTGTCTACAAAGCCCTCGACAAAAAGCTCAAGCGCGAAGTCGCCTTCAAGATTCTCGACGCCTCCGCCGACGAAGAAGCCATCCAGAGGTTCTACCTGGAAGCGCAGGCGATGAAGGAACTGGACCACCAGAACATCGTCCACGTATTCGACTTCGGAAAGCAGAACAACCAGCTGTTCATCGCGATGACCTACGTGCAGGGATTCTCGCTTTCGGACGTATTGCAGAAGCAAAGCAAGCTGCCGTTCGACGCCATCGAGGTCATCATCCGCCAGATTGCGCGCGGGCTCCTCTACGCCCACAGCAAGGGCATCGTCCACCGCGACGTAAAGCCCTCGAACATCATGCTCACGCGCGACAACCGTGTCTACGTGATGGATTTCGGGATTTCGTACATCCAGGAGATGGAAAAGGATAGGCTCACCAAGACGGGCGTTACCATGGGTACGCCGGAATACATGAGCCCCGAGCAATGTCACGGAGACGAAGTGACGCTCCAGTCGGACATCTACAGCATGGGCGTTATCTTGTACGAAATGACCTGCGGAAGACTCCCCTTCAACGGAAGCCGACCCGTAGAAATTGCGCTCAAGCACGTTCAGGAACCTCCCCCGGATCCCAAACAGTTCCGCCCCGACATGCCACCGGGACTCTCCGAGCTCATCCTCAAGTGCCTTAAGAAAAAGCTCAACGAACGCTTCCACGACATGCAGGAATTCCTCGATGAATGCGACCAGGTTTTCCCGCAAAAAGAAACGCACGGAAGCGTAAAGATCGGCAAGAAGGGCTCCCTGCTGCGGCACGGTCCCGCCTCGATTGCCGAAGCGGCCACCCGCCTCCCATCGCACGTACGCGTCATCCGCAGGCGTTTAACCGCGCTTGCCATCTCGCTGTTCCCGCTCATCATCCTGCTCCTCGTTCTCCTGATGCTCACGCACAAGCCCGAGAGGATGCTTACGGAGATTGAATGGGACGATGCGATGGGCAACCACGAGACCGCAGCCATCGAAGCCGACATCTCGGGTGGCTACCCCATCGACAACCTCACCGATGGCGACCTCAAGACGGCCTGGCTCAACGCCATGCCTGCCAAGCCGCAGAACCCGGTACTCACGCTGTTCTTCGACAATATCACGCTCATCACGCACGTCGGATTTGCCGTAGGTTACCAGAAATCGGTCGACGACCCATTCGGCGACCGCTTCCGCATCTTCAAGAAGCCGAAGACGCTCACCTTCGAGACCAAGGAAGGCTTCAAGCAGAAGGTGACGCTTGAAAACATCAAGGGCATGCAGTATCCGAAAATCCAGGCGATGGAAACCAGCGAAATCAAGATTTACCTCGACGAAGCCTACGACGCCGAAAACAAGGACTTCGCCATTTCTGAAATGCGCCTGCTCGGCATGGAGCTCCATTGAACAGCAAATCCAAAGGAAACCTCGTCGAGACACACGCCTCCGCGTACCTCTTGCGAGAAGGGTACCGTGTCCTCGCCCGTAACTACGCCTATCGCGGCGGCGAACTCGACATCGTTGCAAAGCAGGGCGAAACGATTGTTTTCGTAGAGGTAAAATCCGTATGGAAAACCGGCGAAGGGAATCCCGCCGCACGCGTGAACGTGCAGAAGCAACGGAAAATCTGGCAGACGGCGTGCCACTTTTTGCACACACACCGCGAAGAAGCGCCCAGGGGCTTTGACCAGCCATGCCGTTTCGACGTCCTCACCGCGCGCATGTACCAGACGCCCGTGCAATTCGCACACATCAAGAACGCTTTCGAAGGCACCCAAGTGATTCCGCAGTGCTAGCGAGATAAACTATCCGCCCTAAAGATCCTCGCCTTGCTTCGACAAAACTCAGCACAAGTCGCGAGGATGACGATGCAAAATCCAGCCATATTTTTATATTATCGCCATGCGTTTTGAAGTACATCCAGACAACCCGCAGGCGAGAATCGTGAAACTCGCCGCAGCCGCCCTCGAAGACGACGCGCTGGTGCTCTACCCTACCGAATCGGGATACGCCATCGGCTGCAATGCAGAATCCCCGAAGGCAATCCACAAGCTTTACGCCCTCAAGAAGCCTATGAAGAAGTTCTTCATGGCGCTCATCGTACCCGACATACGCAGCGCGACCGAATATGCCCGCATCGACAACTTCGCGTTCAACATCATGAAGCCGCGCGTGCCCGGGCCCTACACCTTCATTCTGCCCGCCGACCCGCACATTGCCCGCCGGCTCGACGTGAAGCGTCCCGAAATCGGCATCCGCATGCCCACGCACCCGTTTTTCAAGGAACTCTTCCAGCATTTCGACAAGCCCATCCTCAGCACGGCGGCGAAACTCAGCGAAGAGGACATCTTCGAGCCCGACGAAATCTGGAAGACCTTCGAACACTCCGTCGAAATGATGGTCGACTGCGGCCCCATTGAGATTAACCCGACGAACATAATAAGCCTCATCGGCGGGAACGTCGAAGTCATCCGCGGCGAGTTGCTCGACCCGTAGGCACCCAGAGCAAAATCAACTAGAAAAACACCCAGACGGCAATCCAGTAAGCCATCAGGGCGAACTCCATGCCCTGCGAGATGCGCGAGAGGAACGTGGAGCCAAACACGGAGACGGCGATTGCCAAGAGGCGTGTCCACGGCATGTCGAAGCCGTGGTAGAACAGCGACACGGAGCCGAAGAACTCGACCCAGAACCACATGACCTGAGCCATGAGCAGGTAACGGCGGCGCTTGACGGGCAGGGCCGTCGTAGAGAAGCACAGGGCCAGCGCGAACATGCGGAAGGGGTAAGATTCCATCGCAGGGTCGTTCATGTCACCCGAGAAGTAGGCGTAGACGCAGAACACGACTACGGCGGCAAGCAAGAAGAACGCCTCCTTGAACAGGCGGATGGGGCGGCGCCAGAAGAACTGGGCCATGGCGAGCGCGAGGAGGCAGGCAACAGCGTTCATCAGCGGGATCATGGGACCACCTCCGCTGACTCTTTTATCTCGGGTGCAGAATCTTTTATCTCGGGCACCGGGATGTCCGCCGGGGCAAGCGAGCGCATGTATCGCACGAGGGCGCGGGCTTCAGCCTCGGTAATGCGGTCACCATACGGGTTCATGTTCGTGCGCCCGTACATAATCACGTGTACCAGGGAATCCTCCCCGAGGGAATCGAGACGAGCCGCAGTCAACTTTTGCGGAACCGGGTAGAACTCGCGGACAAACTTCGCGTTGAACTTGCCGTCCGTCCCGTGACATCCGCTGCATCGCGCGTTCCATACCGCGCGCGTCCGCAGCGTATCAAACGCGCCACCGTCCGCCTCCCCCGGGACCTGCGCATAGCTCGTGAATTTCGAGGACGCAGACGAACCGCCCGCATAAAACACTCCCGCAAAAAATGCAAACATAAGTACACATATAGCAAATGCGATTTTCAGGTAACGGGAACCGCATCCATCTGCATTGTGCGCCGAAACCGCTTGCCATACCGGGCGTATGCATAGGGCAATAGCGGCCACCAGCGCCACAATCGGGTAGAATAGCGGGGCAACGTTCGGGATAGCGACCGCCACCGTATCGAACACGGGCTGCGACACCGCCCAGAGCGTGTAGACAAGCGCCACGAGCACGCCCAGCAACAACGGGAAGCGCAACACGATAAACTCGCGGCTCGTGAGCGGTTCCGTATGGGGTTCCACAACCGGCGCAGAAGCCTCTTCCAGTTCGCCGAAAAGAAGTTCCCCGCCCTCGATGGGCTTACGCAACTTTACACGCAAAATCACAAGCAACGTTGTAAACAACCCGATGGAAAAAGCGACAAGGCCCGCATCGACATACCCAAAGCCGCGCGGTTCGGCGGGCATTACCAGATAGAAGCGTTCCAGCCATAGCCCGAGCAGCACCGAGAGCGAAACCGCAAGCCGCCCGAACGGGCTCACGCGCACGGCAGACACCCACCAGAGCTGCGGTAACAGCGCCCCGAACGCGAACACCGAGAAGTTCCAGTCCCCCTTGAGCGCAAAGTTCCAAGCCCAGAATACGAGCATCACGAAGGAGCCGACCATCATGAGCTTTTCGAGCAGGCGCACGCGGCAGCCTTCCGCGACAAGCAGCACGTTCACCATCGCAAGGCCCGAATAGATGGCGCCCGCGATAAAGTACAGCGGGAAAAACGCCCCGCGCCACTCAGGCACGAACGTCACCGCAAAATCGAGACTCACAATCGTGTGCACCCAGAGCACCAGCGGGAAGAGTAGCCATGCCATCGGGCGGCGCACATCTTCCAGCGCCTGCGACCTATCCGCAAACAGGTGAATCGCGAAAAACACGAGCGAGAGCAGCGCATAGATGGCGATGCAACAGAAGTCCCAAACCAGCGGGGAGCCCACATTAGCGAAGTTGCCGCGCGCATCCAGGAACGGGATGACCATATAGAAGTTTTCCACCACACCGAGATGCATGAGCGGGTATATCGCGGCGACCACGAGCGCGCAGAGAGTCGTGAGTTCGGCAAGCATCGAGGTGCGACGATCGAGCGGCACACCTAGCGCCAGAAGAATCGCCGAAATGAGCGTACCCGCATGGGCGATGCCTATCCAGAAAACGAACAGGCTTATGGGTGTCCCCCAGAAGGTATGCGCGTCCAGCGACCACACGGCAGGGCCTTCCCAGAGGGAATACCCTAGCGCGGCAAGGCCGGGCAACAGGAGCGCAAGCCCCGCATATAGGAGGATGCGGAAAATCAACGACGCCCCCTCATGTAGACGATAGCCGGGTCAAGCGCCGCAATAGCCTTCGGGGCATAGAGCACGCGGTTCTTCGCGGCCCTTACCAGCGGGGAACCTTCGTCGAGCCAGTTGCCGAATATAATCGCGTTCTTGGGGCAGGCGGCGGCACAGGCGGTGGTCACGCCGCGCCCGCGGAAACTTTCTCCCGGATGTAGCGCCTTGAAGTCGTGGCGCGCATCCTGCAGGCGCTGCAGGCACAGCGAGCATTTTTCCATCACGCCCTTCTCGCGCACGGGAACGCCAGCGTTAAACTTGAGCGAACGGCCCGAAGCCACAGGGTCATCGAAATTGAACTTGCGGGCATGCACGGGGCAGTTCGCCCCGCAGAAGCGGCTCCCGGTACAGCGCTTGTACATCATCGCAGAGACGCCATCGGGAGTGTGGTTCGCGGCCCCCGTCGGGCAGACTTTCTCGCAGGGGGCATCCCCGCAGTGGAAGCACATCGCGGGCGCACCGCCGCACATCTCTATCCAGTGCATGAACTGCCCGCGGTTCGCACGCTCGGGAGCACTAAGCGGGATGTTGTTCTCCTGGATGCAGGCAAGCACGCACTTGCCGCAGGCATCGCAAGCATCCAGGTCGATAGCCATGCCAAAACGGTTCTCCTGCGAGGCACCGGGAGTCTTGAGCGCTGCGGGCATCGGCACGCGCACGAGTTCCATACCGGGCTTCATCTTCGAGAGGGCGAGTTTCACCTCGTTCTCGAAGTCAGCAAGCTTGAGGCGCGCGCCCTTGACCGGCATGTCGCCGAGCAAGCCGTCGCGGCACCCGAACAGCGCAAAACCCGCCACCGTCGCCGAAAGGATTTTCAAGAACTCGCGCCTATCCATAAACTACCTGTGGCACGCGGCGCAGTACGTGGCCGCCCGCCTGAAATTCTTCTGTTTGAACGTTTCGCCCCTGTGGCAGGCGATGCACATCTGCATGCTGAAGTTCTCGCCGCCGTACACGTCGGCCCCAGCGCCGGGCTGAGCTCCGGTCGCGCCCGTGGAAAGGGGCGCGACAGATTTTGCTTTCGCGCCGGAACCGCCCGCGAAATTGCGGTGACAGTCCGCGCACTCCACCCCGGCGGCCGCGTGTACCCCGTGGTGGAACACCACGTGCCCCGGCAACGCGGACTCGTGCTTCCAGGGGTATGCCGGAGCGGCGGCCAGCGCCGAATCCAGCTTCTCGATTCCGGGATTTTCGGTGAGCGGCAGGCGGTGGCAATCCATGCAATCCGCCTTTGCGGGCATATATGCGCGCGCCCCGGAAACAGCACCCGTATGGCAGTGGCTGCAATCGAGCCCGATGTTTTCGCCGTGAAGTTCGTGCAAAAAGGCTATCGAATTCGGGCCGCCCGCATCGGCACCCACTCGCACAGGAGTCGCCTTCTGGCAAAAGAGGAAATCCGCCAGAAAGAACGCGCACACGACCGCAAAAATGCCACCCATCCAATACTTCAACAACAACTCCTGCTACTTAGGCCTTCCGGGGTCGTCCGGGTGCTCCAGAATATACAGCAGCCACGACGCCATCATCTTCGCGTCGGCTTCGCTCATGGGCGCAATTTCCATCGGATCCCACTGGTCGGGGTGCTTGGGCTCCGGTTTCATCAGGTACTGCACCAGGGCCTCGGGATTCTGCGCATACTGCGCCACGTTATCCTTCATGGGCGGGGCCGCGAACTTGCGCGCCCAGCGGTGGCAGCCCTTGCATTCGTTGTTATAGTATTCCAAAGCCTTCGCCTTGAGTTCGGGCGTTACGGCAGGCAGCACAAAGACGTCCGCCGCAAAAAGCGCACAGACAAGCAACAGTACCGCAACAACCGCCCGTGAACCGCGCATCATCTACCTCAGTGGATTCTTGTCGCTCTTGTACCACTTCATGAACTCGGCGATGCCGTCGTGCAGGCTCCAGTGGGGCTTGTAGCCGCATTCCGCCTCGAGCTTCGTGGTGTCGGCGTTCGTCTGGTAAACGTCGCCCGGCTGCATCGGCAAAAATTCCTTCTTCGCGGGCTCGCCGTACGCGCTCTCGATTTCGGCGATAAAGTCCATCAGTTTCACCGGGTGGCTGCAGCCGATGTTGTATACTTTGTACGGAACGCCGTTCGGGCACTTTTCCGCGACAGGCATGTGGTCGAGCGCATGCACGCTACCCTCGGCGATGTCGTCGATGTAGGTGAAGTCGCGAATCATGTCGCCGTTGTTGAACACCTTGATGGGCTCGCCCTTCGATATGGCGCGGGCAAACAGCATAGGGCTCATGTCGGGCCTCCCCCACGGGCCATAGACCGTAAAGTAGCGCAGTCCCGTCATCGGGATGCCGTAAAGTTTCGCATAGGAATGCGCCATCAGTTCGTTGCTTTTCTTGCTTACCGCATACAAACTAATAGGCCTGTCGACATTGTCTTCTTCGCTGTACGGGACCTTCGCGTTCAAGCCATAAACAGAACTGGAAGAAGCATAGAGCAGGTGCTTTACCTGGTTGTGGCGGCAAGCCTCGAGAATGTTGAGGAAGCCGACCATGTTGCTCTGCATGTAGGCATACGGGTTCGTGATGGAATAGCGCACGCCCGCCTGTGCCGCGAGATTCACCACCTTGTCGAACTTCTCGGTCGCAAAGAGTTTGTCGATAGATTCCCTGTCGGCGAGATCCATGCGGATAAAACGCGCACCGGAAAGAGTATCGCTCTGGAGCATATAACCGAAAGGCAGATTGTCGAGCAGCCCACCCTCGGGAGTACGGAAACCGTTTTCCCACAGGCGCCCGTACTTGAGGCGCACATCGTAATAGTCGTTGATGTTGTCAAGCCCGACAACCTCGTCCCCGCGGGCCGAAAGCATCGCCATGATCTTCGAGGCGATAAAGCCCGCCGCACCTGTCACAAGAATCTTCATAGGGACTATCCTTTTTTCTGCGGAAAAGCTAGAAAAATTTCTCATGCCAGAAGCACGCTAGTCCTTCAGACAACGGATGGGAGACCCGCCGTCTTTATAGACATTGCCTATCATCGCGCTGTCATCATCATCGATAAACAGGCCATAGACACCGACGGCTGAATTCTCCGTCGTGCCCCAGAAAACGTCGTCAGTGCCGAATCCGTTAAAAAAGGCGTCCATGTACATTTTTCCGCCACCCAGCGACGAGAAGCCAAATTCATCGTCACCGTTGGCACCGTCTTTCCAGCCGCTGGTAGCCTTCAGCTTTTTTCCCGCGATAGCCTTGCCACCCACTTCATCCAACAAGGTCTGGAATTCCGCCTTGCTGGGCAGATGCCAGCCCTTGGGGCACAAGCCACGGATGGGTTCTTCGGGGTTACATTCTTTTCCATCGCCACAATCCTTGCAGTCCGCGCTGAACAGACCCAGACTATCCACGGCAGCGCTCCAGAAGTACAGGCGGCCGTAAGTATCGCAGTATTTAACGGAATCCTTGTAGCAGAAGCTTGAAGAATCCTCGGTGGCCGTCGGTTTCAAGTACACATAGTTCAGGTTCTCCGCCATCCAGACCTGATCACCGATGGTCGTGGTCCTGTAGACCTTATTGTCGCGCAAATCCGTTAGGGTGTTGGCCGTCGAATCGTACACGCTCTCATCCGTGAGCTTCGCTTGAGAACTGGAGGACACCACCGAACTGCTGGACGCGGCAGATGAACTAGACGAGACGGACGAGCTGGAACGTAGAGACGAACTGGAGGATAGCGAAGAACTCGACCTTGCGGAGCTCGACGATATGGACGAACTTGACCTTACAGACGAACTAGAGACCAACGATGAACTCGATTCGAGCTCTTCCTCGTCAGAGATGTCCCTCGGACGCGGAGAGAACGAATCGTCATCGCCACAGGCGACAAGAAACGCGCTCAGCGCAAGAGCGGATACAATGAAAAAGTTTTTCATGGAAATTTCCTCCTAATTATTGCCTTTCTGCCTAAAATAGCAAAAAGCCTCCACAATGCGGAGGCTAATTTTCTAAAGGGGAAGTCCTTAGAAGTGGATCACGCGGACCTTGATGACCTTGTCGAGCTTGGAGAGCTTCTCGATGATGGAGTCATCCACCTTGCTTTCGACGTCAACGAGGTTGTAACCGATTTTGCCGTTGCTCTTGTTGCTGAAGCTGGCAATGTTGATGCCTTCGGCGCCGAACACCTTCGTGATTTCGGAAATCATGTTCGGAACATCCTGGTTGATGACCACGACGCGGCTCTTGACGCCGGCATGCGGGTGATCGACGAGGGCCGGGAAGTTCACGGAATTGCGAACGCAACCGAATTCGATGTAGTCCTTCAATTCTTCGACTGCCATCACAGCGCAGTTTTCTTCGGCTTCTTCGGTGGAGGCGCCGAGGTGCGGGAAGCAGGTCACCTTGTCGTTCTTGATGAGGTCGGCGTCCGGGAAGTCGCAGAGGTAGCCCTGGAGGGAACCGGAGGCGAGCATCTCGTTAACCGGGGCCATTTCCACAATGCCACCGCGGGCGAAGTTCATGATGTAGCTGCCCTTGAAACCGGCGAGGTTCTTGCGGTTGAGCAAGTTCTCGGTAACGCCCTTGATGAACGGAACGTGTACGGTGAGGAAGTCGGACTTCGCAATCACGGTGTCGAGGTCGGCGATTTCCACCTTGTTGGAAAGTTCGTGCATGTTGGCGGCGTTCGGATACGGTTCGTAAGCGATGACGCGCATGTTCTTCCAACGGGCATAGTTGGCGACGAGCACGCCGATCTTGCCGAGGCCAATCACGCCGAGGGTCTTGCCTGCGAGTTCCATGCCGGCGAACTTCTTCTTGCCGCTTTCAACGGTCTTCGCGAGGTCCGGGTCGGTGGTGTCGAGGTTCTTGACCCAAGCAGCGGCCTTGTCCACGTTACGGACGGCCATGCCGAGCACGGTCATCACGAGTTCGGCAACGGCGTTGGCGTTTGCACCCGGCGTGTTGAACACGCAGATGCCCTTCGCGGAAGCCTTGTCGATAGTGATGTTGTTCACGCCGGCGCCGGCGCGGGCGACAGCCAGCAGGCCGTCAAAGTTGTCTGTATCAACCTGGGCGGAACGCACCAAGATGGCATCCGGATTCTCGACGGAGTCGGAAACCTGGTAGAACGAGCCAAACAGGCTCAAGCCTTTCTTGGAAATGTTGTTCATCGTCTTAATAGTTGCCATTTTTATGTCCTTTGTTAATGTTTAAAATCTTTTCTTCTGTGTCATCCCCGCGAAGGCGGGGATCTTCTTAAGGTTCCTGCCAGCGACCTCTTTCTTTAATAAGGTTCACCAGTTCCTCGATGGCGTCTTCTTCGGGGATGTTCTTCTTGACAGCCGTCTTGCCTTCGAAGAGCGTAATGCGGCCGGGGCCACCGCCCACGTAGCCGAAGTCGGCGTCCGCCATCTCGCCCGGGCCGTTCACGATGCAGCCCATGATGCCGATGGAAATGTCGGAGAGGTGACCAAAGCGGGCCTTGATCTTGCCCATGACTTGCTGAATGTCGTAGAGTGTGCGGCCGCAGCTCGGGCAGCTGATAAAGTTCGTCTTGCTGCGGCGGCAGTAGGCGGCCTGCAAAATGTCGAATGCAAGGAGAACGCTTTCCTTCGCGCCCTTGTAGCCGTCGATAACGACGGCGTCGCCAAGACCGTCGGTTACCAAGCTACCGATATCGGCGGACACGCGGAGTGTTTCCTTTTCGGAGTCACCAATTTTGGCGTAAAGCAAAATCGGGTCTTGGCGACCTGCCGCATCCAATGCGGCAGCAAGGGCGCGCACGCCAGCGACCATCTCGGCGCCGGTATAGCAGAACACGGAACCTGCGGGCACGCTCGCCGGATTCGCGGCGAACCCCGCGATGTCTATCGCGTCCTTGAACTGTACCACGGGGGCGGCATCCAAACTCGGCAGCGCAAATTCCGCGTTGCGGCGTTCGCCGGTAAGTGCAATCGCATCGGCCTTCACGCCGACCTTCACCGGACTATTGCCACCAATTTCCACGCCGGAAACATTCACGACAGAAGTCGCGCGGCGCTCGTAATGGTACGGGTCCTTCTCGAGAACCGGCACGTTGTATGCCGTCGGCGCAGCAGGCAAAGCGCAGGCCTTGATAAGCTCCTGCGCCACCGGGACTTCGGCCACAGGATCTTCGGTGAGTGATACGCGAATGGTGTCGGCGAGACCGTCAAGCAACAAGGCGCCGATGCCGGCCGCAGACTTCAAGCGTCCGTCGGCACCCGCGCCCGCTTCCGTGACACCCACGTGGAACGGGTACGGCTTGAAGCCTTCCTGCTTGATGCGGGCAGCGAGCATGCGGTAGGCGGCAATCGCCACGCGCGGGTTGCTGCTCTTCAAACTTAAAACAACTTGGTCAAAATGCTCGGCTTCGCACACGGCCAGGTATTCCATGGCGCTTTCCACCATGCCTTCCACCGTATCGCCGTAGCGGTAAATCATGCGGGCAGAGAGCGAGCCGTGGTTAACACCGATGCGGATGGCGCGTCCCAAGCGCTTGGCCTCCTGCACAAACGGAGTGAAAGCCTCGGCAACCTTTTCCTTGCCTTCTTCAAAAGACTTGTCCGTCTGCTGGTCCAGCGTCAAAATGCCTGTGTCAACGAAGTTACCCGGATTGATGCGGACCTTCTCGACCCACTTGAGCGCCTCGAACGCGGCCTTCGGCTGGAAGTGGATGTCGGCGGAAACCGGCACCGTGCAGCCGGCGGCACGCACCTGTTTCATCACTTCCTCGAGTGCGGCAGCATCTGCAAATGTCGGAGCGGTAATGCGAACCAGGCCACAGCCCACCTTGGCGAGCGCAAGCGTCTCGGCCACCGTCTTCTCGACGTCTTTCGGCTTGGTGGTGGTCATGGACTGAACTAAAATGGGGGCGTTGCCCCCTATCAAAGCCTCGCCAACGCGGACTTGTACAGTTTCCCTGCGGACGGCGTTGAAGCGGTCGGCAACGTATGGGAATTCGCTAAACTTTGTCATGCGCACAAAGATAGAAAATTAAAAGCCAAAGCGGGCTATTTTTACTTTTCGTTGGACTCCCAGCCGGGGCTATTCCTGTAATAGTTCTCGAGTTTTTCGCGGCACGCGACAAAACTTGCCTTGAGCCTCGGATCAAAATGCGTCCCCATCGAATCTATAATCAAATTGTAAGCATCCTCAAAGGACATCTGCTCCTTGTAGCAGCGCTTGCTCACCAACGCATCGTAGACATCCGCAATCGCCATGACGCGCGCCTCGAACGGGATGTTCGCACCAAAGAGCCCGTACGGGTAACCGCTTCCGTCAAAACGCTCGTGGTGGAAGCACGCCACGTTCTTCGCAATTTCCACAAAGAAGGGCTCCTCGATTTCGGCAAGCAGGTTCTCCACGATGGCGGCCCCCTTCTCGGCATGGGTCTTCATCACCTCGAATTCTTCGGGCGTAAAGCTGCCGGGCTTGCGCAGGATCTTGTCGTCAATCGCAATCTTCCCGAGGTCGTGCATCGGCGCCGCCGCAATCAGCGCGTCGTAATATTCCTTCGTGCGCCCAAAGCCATCATCCTTCCGAAGTTCTTCGGCAAGGATTCCCGCGACCGCACTCGAGCGCATGATGTGGCCGCCCGTATTGCTGTCGCGACTTTCGACCATCTTCGCCATGCCCACAATCATCTGCTCCTGGATGGCGTGGATATGCCTGTCGTTATCCTTGATAACGTCCTTGAGTTTCGTGTTGTGCGTATCGAGTTTCTTGATATAGCGCTGCAGCTTGGTCTCATCCTCGATGCGGAACAGCACGATATGCGAAATCTTGTTGCGGGCGACCTTCCGCACGCACACCCTGAAGTTGCGCCGTCCATACGCGAAATAGCTGTCGCTCGGGGAATCCTTCCTCACGAACGATTCCATCAGCGAGCCAAAATGCTTCGAGATTTCGAGCCCCTCGGGCATCGTCTCATCCACACGGAATTCACCAAGTTCCGGGAAAAACTTGAAGGCGATGTCGTTACACCCGAGGTAGATTCCCTTGTCCGAAAACGCCACATAGGCATTCTGGTTCTCCGCCTCGAGCGATTCAAGGACGGAATCCGAAATATCGCTCATCCTTACGCGCAGGCACACGAAAAAGAGAATAAATTCGTCAATGACAAACACCGTCGGCACCACCATCGTATCGCTCCCGACCTTTCTCGAAACAAGGAACGATATAATGGAAATCAGAGTCATGCACGCAATGGCAATCAGGTTCTTGTAGCTCACGTTGATCCGCGTACGCGCCGCATAGCTAATGGTCACGATATTAGCAAGCGTGTAGCACACCAGCACTATGTTCCACAGGATATGCGTCGGCCCATATTCGCAAGAGCAATAGCCCACCCCGTACATGTGCGTGTAGGTGACCGTTTTGTAATAGATATCGCTATATCCGATAGTGCAAGCGAGCACGAGTATCGCTACAGAACAAAGCCCCAGCAAAAGCTTTCCCCAGTCCGGGAACCTGAAGCGGCAGATGCGGAGGATAATGAAATACTCGAACATCGGCACGAAAACGGACCCCAGGTAGCAAAGCTTGGTCGCGATGATGACCGTCTCCCTCGTCTCGGAAAGGGCCCCGGCCAAGTAGCCGACGTTCGCAACAAGTACCGAGACAAAGATAGACGCGAAATAGAAATTCAACTGTTTGCGATACAACAGCACAAGCGCGAACAGGTTCAGGAACGAGACCACGCACATCAGCACCAAGTAAGAAATCACCATGTTTTCCATACGCTAGTGCTCCACGGTCCTGTAGTAATCGCGAAGTTTTGGTTCGCAGTCAATAAAATATTTCTGGAGGACAGGGTCGAACTGAGTCCCCATCCCGGAGAGGATAATATCCCCCGCCTTGTCATACGACATGCTTTCCTTGTAGCAGCGGCTACTCACCAGCGCGTCGTAGACATCCGCGACCGCCATAATGCGCGCTTCCACGGGAATCTCCTCGCCCCGCAAGCCTTGCGGGTAGCCCGTACCGTCAAAACGCTCATGGTGGTAATGGGCCACGTTTTTCGACAGTTGCACAAAGAAGGGGTCCTCTATTCCTGTCAGCAGGTTTTCGACTATCACCGCACCCTTCTCGGCATGGGTCTTCATCTGCTCATATTCGTCATCGGTAAATCGTCCGGGCTTGCGCAAGATTTCGTCATCGATAGCTATTTTACCGAGGTCGTGCATCGGAGCGGCAGAAATCAGCGCGTCGTAGAAAGAATCCATCCTCCCGTAGGCCATGTCCTTGCGCATCTCGGATGCCAGTATGCGAATCACCTGGCTCGTGCGCTTGATATGGCCTCCCGTATTGCCGTCACGGCTTTCGACCATGTTCGCCATGCCGACAATCATCTGTTCCTGGATTGCGCTCACCGCCTGCGCATTCTGCTCGACCACCTTCACCAGCTGGTTATGACTCTTGCCAAGCGTGTCCACGTACATTTGAACGCTCGTATCATCCTCGACGCGGAAAAGGCAAATCTGCATCACGTTCCAGAGAGGAATCGTTCGTGCCGAGCACCTGAAATGACGATTGCCGAACCAGAACTTGAACGCATTCCGCGATTTTCCGCTTTCGACCTGCTTGAGCAGCGGATTGAACACCGCCCCCATCTCGCTTTCGTCGGGAATCGCCACATCCACGCGGCACACCGCAAGCTTCGGGAAAAAGGCAAGCGCAATCTCGTTGCAGCCAAGGTATTCGCCATCAGGCGTGAAAGAGACAAACGCGTTCGTATTGTCCTTTTCGAGCGACTGCATCACGCTCCTTGCGATGTCGTACCACTTTACGTTCAAGCTGATGTAGAGCAAGAAGAACTGGTCGGCGAGATACACGAAGGGCATGCAGAGCATGTCGTTTTCCATGTACCTCGAAACAAAGAACGACGAAACCGTCACGAGCTGTAGAGCAAACATCGCAAAGATATTCTTGAGCGAGACCAGCCTCCGCATAAGGCAGGCATGGACAATCACCCCGATATCGAGCACCCCATACAACAGGATCATCGCATTGAAGACATCGTGACCCCAGCCGTATGTCGCCACGTAGTTGCCCGCCCCGCTCTGAACGACAAACTCTACCGTCCTGTAGTATATCTGGCTGTAGCCGACTGTAAACGAGAGGAAAAGGACAAAGCAACTAAAGGCAATCAGAAGGACCCGCACCACCGGATGAATCCTCAGCCGGCAAACCTCCGCGAGCGTAAAGAACATGAGCATCGGCAAGAACGCCGAGCCCAGGTAATTTATCTTATTTGCAAGGATGGCCCCGTCGACCGATTCCGAGAACCCCAGGAGCCAGTGACCGAAACAGCTGACGACGATAGCGACAAACGTAAAGAACATGTAATTGTTCTGCTGCTTCCGGAATAAAAGCAGAAAGACAGCGAAATTCACTATCGAAAGAGCAAACGCCAATGTCAATAAGAACGGTCCCATCACAATCCTTGTTACAAAAATATAACAAAAAAGACGTTCTTTCCGCCTTTATGCCTAATTATTCATATAAAATCGCAAAAAAAGCATTCCATTTGACGAAAAAAATGTTAAAATAAGGGTGTAGACGGAGAATTTTTATGATCCCGAAGATTTTTCATTATTGTTGGCTTTCGAACGAACCTTTTCCGGAAAAGGTTCAACGTTGTATGGAATCCTGGGAAAAGTTCCTGGGCGACTACAACTGCATTTTTTGGGATTACCAGAAGGCCAAGGCGACAGGCATTCCCTGGATTCTTGAAGCCATGGAACAGGGCAACTGGGCGTTTGCCGCCGACGCGGTGCGCCTGTACGCGCTCTACACCGAAGGCGGAATCTACCTGGATTCCGACGTGCAACTGCTAAAGTCGCCCAACGAACTGCTCGACCGCAAGTACATCCTCGGGTACGAGAACGGTTCCAAGCGAATCGAGCCCTCGTTCCTCGGGGCGGAGAAGGGCTCGCCCATCATCGGCGAGGCGCTCAAGTACTACACCGAAAGACATTACGAATACAGCGAGGAGAAGGTGGAGCAACTGGTGCTCCCGCAGATTCTCGCGAACGCCTGCGACAAGTTCAACGGGCTGGATATTCTGCCCGAATGGTACTTCTCGCCCAAGCGCTTCTTGGATGGGGCAATCAATACCGCCGACGAGACCGTGAGCATCCACCACTTCGGAAGCAACTGGCGCCCCGAGAACATCCGCATCGGCATGAAGCGCAGGCAGTACATCTTCAAGAAGTTCCCGCGCCCCATCGCAGAACTGCTCGCCGTTCCGACCACCTTCTGGTCCGACATGAAGGCCCAGGGGCTCGGGGCAGCCTTCAAGCACCTATTCTCGAAATAACAACTAAGGCGGGTTCTGCGTTCATACGCAGTATGAACGGGAGCGCAAACTTGTTTTGCGCGACATTTTCGTGTGTTTCCCTTCGTGGGCACCTTCGGTGCCTATATACGAAAACGCCCGGCGGCTAAGCCGGGCGCTTTCAATTTCGTATAAACGAATTAGGCTTCAGCCGGAGCTTCAGCAGCAGGTGCTTCAGGAGCGGCATCGGCGGCCGGAGCTTCAGCCGGGGCGGCCTTCGGAGGGAGGAGCGCCTTCATAGAAAGCTTCACCTTGCCCTTCGGGTCCACACCGAGGCAGAGCACTTCGACTTCGTCACCGACGTGAACGACGTCTTCGACCTTCTCGACGCGGTGGTCGGCAAGTTCGGAGATGTGCACGAGGCCGTCGCGACCCGGGAGGATTTCGACGAATGCGCCAAACGGCTGGATCGTCTTGACCTTGCCCTTGTACTTGCGGCCCGGTTCGGGTTCGGCAGTGAGTTCTTCGATCATGCGGCGGCAAACTGCAGCGGCCTTGCCACTCGGGGCGGCAATGTCGATGTTGCCATCGTCGTCGATGTTGATGGTGCAACCCGTCTGAGACTGCATGCCCTTGATCACGGAGCCACCGGAACCGATGACGTCGCGGATCTTGTTGGTCGGGATGCGCATCTTGATCATGGTCGGAGCCTTCTCGGAAACCTTCGGACGCGGAGCGGCGAGGCCGAGTTCAGCCATCTTGCCGAGGATGTGCAGGCGGCCTTGGCGTGCCTGTTCCAGAGCTTCGCGCATGAGTTCCGGCGTAATGCCGCGGATCTTGATATCCATCTGGAAGGCAGTGATACCTTCGGCAGTACCCGTCACCTTGAAGTCCATATCGCCGAGGTGGTCTTCCGTACCGGTGATGTCGGTCAAGATCTTGATCTTGCCGCCTTCCTTGACGGAACCCTTTTCGGAGATGAGGCCCATGGCGACACCTGCAACCGGAGCCTTGATAGGAACGCCAGCGTCCATCAAGCTGAGGCAGCCACCGCAAACAGAGGCCATGGAAGAAGAACCGTTGGATTCCTGAATTTCGGAAACCACGCGGATGGTGTACGGGAAGTCTTCCGGCAGCGGAAGAACGGCAGCGAGAGAACGTTCGGCGAGGTGGCCGTGACCGATTTCGCGGCGGCTCATGCCGAGGCGCTTGCATTCACCCACGCAGTACGGCGGGAAGTTGTAATGCAGCATGTAGCTCTTGGAGCCTTCGCCCTGCAGGCTTTCGTAGCGCTGTTCGTCGGCCTTGGAGCCGAGCGTGCAGACCACGAGCCCCTGGGTTTCGCCACGCTGGAAGATCGCAGAACCGTGAGCGCTCGGGAGAACGCCGAGTTCGATTTCGATCGGGCGGACTTCGGTCGTAGTACGGCCATCGAGACGCACGTCTTCGTTCAGGATCATTTCGCGCATGGCAGTGCGTTCGTAGTCGCTGAAGATTGCCTTCGCGTCGGCGACGAGAGCAGGATCCTGTTCTTCGTCCTTGCCGATGATAGCGAGAATGCGTTCGTCTTCGAGCATCTTCGCGCAGAGGTCTGCCATAGCCGGATAGAAGTCGGTCTTCACCATGTTGGAGTGGACGTCCTTGTTCAGTTCGTCCCACACGACTTCCTTCACCGTGGCGAGAAGCTTTTCGTGGGCTTCGCCAACGTGCTGCGGCTTGAGTTCCATCTTGGGCTTAGCGCAGCGGTCCACCAGTTCCTGTTGGGCCTTGCACATGAGCTTGATGGCTTCGTGACCGGCGAGAATTGCGTTAATCATCGTGTCTTCGGACACTTCGTAGGCACCGCCTTCCACCATGCAGACGGAATCTTCGGTACCGGCGACCACCAGGTCCAGATCGGCGCAGGCCATCTGTTCGTAGGTGGGCATCACGATGTTCTGACCATCGACCACGGCCACGCGCACGGCGGCAACCTGCTGTTCGAAGGGCAGTTCAGAAAGACCGATGGAGAGGGAAGCCGCAGACACGCCGAGCACATCCGGTGCAAACTTGCGGTCAGCAGAAAGAACCTGCACAATCACCTGGACTTCGCGCGTGAAGTTCTCGGGGAACATCGGGCGAATCGGGCGGTCGATGATACGGGCAGAGAGAGTTTCCTCGTCGGAGGGGCGACCGGCTTCGCGCTTGTTGTAGCCGCCCGGGAGGCGACCAGCAGCGTAGGCCTTTTCGCGATATTCGACGGTCAGCGGGAAGAAATCGCCTTCCTTCTCTTCGCCGTAGCAGACAGTAGAGAGCACGAACGCGTCGCCCATCTTGGCGACTGCGGCACCGCGTGCCTGCTTGGCAATACGGCCCGTTTCGAACGTGATGACGCGGCCGTCAGGGAGCGTAACCGACACTTCCTTCGGGTCGAGCATCTTGCCGTATTTTTGATGGTATGCGTCAATAGACATAGATTATCTCCAGTCCGCAGATTAGCCGCGGAGACCGAGTTCCTTGATGAGAGCACGCTGAGCGAGAATGTCCTGCTCACCGTAGTACTTGAGGAGGTTGCGGCGCTTGGCAACCATGGCAGACAGACCACGGAGGGAGTGGAAATCCTTCTTGTGGCTCTTGATGTGTTCCGTCAGATTCTTGATCTTTTCCGTGAGGATTGCGATCTGGACGCGGACGTTACCGGTGTCCTTTTCGTTTGCACCAAACTTGGCGGTGAGTTCTGCAGCTTTTTCCTTAGTGATAGTAGCCATTATAGCCATTCCTTTTTTTGATTGTTGTTTCATTACATGTTTTTGTCCGAGTTTCCCTGCTCTTGCACCAGTGGAATTGGCGAATCTGGTCACAGGACCCAGTCAAAAATGCAATTTGGGGGGAAATATAGTAATTTGGCTGGCTGGCAATGGGGTTTTAGAAGCGGGAACCGCGCTAAAAGGAGGGAATTTTGGGGCATTATTCGTGAAATTTTCGAAAAAAAGGCACCTACGGGTTCGCGCACGAAAGCGCCTAGCGCTTTTTATTATATTCCCCGCAAAAAAGGATTGAACATGACGATTGACGAATTCCTGGGCGAAGCGAAGACGGTGGCGATTTTCGGGCACGTGAGGCCCGACGGCGACTGCGTGGGCAGCACCACGGCAATCTACAACTACATCCGCGACAACTTCCCGAGAATCCGCGCGGACCTGTTCCTTGAGAAGTTCCCCGAGAGCTACCGGATTCTGCGCGGGGCAAGCGATGCGCGCGAGGCCTACACCGCGGATTGCAACGGCGGGCAACCCTACGACCTCGCCTTCCTCATGGATACCCCGAGTTTCGAGCGCGTGGGGGCGAACGGCGCGGAGTGCATCCGTGCCGCGAAAAAAACGATAAACATCGACCACCACATTTCTAACCCGCTGAATCTGTGCACCCTGAACCTCGTGGAACCCGAGGCGAGTTCCGCATGCGAGGTGCTGTACGTGAATCTCGACAAGGCGAAGGTCGGGCGCGAGACCGCGAACAGCCTGTACCTGGGCATTGTGCACGACACGGGCGCCTTCAAGTTCAGCAGCACGGGCAAGCGCACCATGCAGGTGGTCGGCGACCTCATCGAGAAGGGAATCGACTTCGCGAAAATCGTGAACGAGACGTACTACACGCGCACCTACAAGCAGACGCTCGTGACCGGGTTCGTGATGCAGAACTGCAAGCTCGGGCTCGGGGGTAAAGTGGTCTACGCCCACATCACCCCCGAAGACATGGAACGATTCGGCGTCACGCCCGTGGAACTCAGCAACGTCATCGACACCATCCGCGAAGTCGGCGGCACCGAAGTGGCGCTGTTCCTATACCCCGTAAACGGCAAGTACAAGATTAGCCTGCGCAGCAACTACATCGTGGACGTGAACGCGATTGCCCGCGAATTCGGCGGTGGCGGCCACACCCGTGCCGCCGGCGGAGACACCAGCGACGCGCCCGAAGTGGCGATTGAAAAGATCCTCGAATTGGTGCAGAAGCAACTCACCTAAATGGAGATCCCCGCCTTCTCCCCAAAGAGGATAACTCTACTATGGCAACAAGTTGCCAAGTATCGTATAGCGGGGATGACCGTTAGAGCGCGAACAGCGCAATGGCGAGGGCGATAAACACGCAGCCGCTGAACCAGTTCAAATTGCGGTTCGCCTTCGGGCTGTTGAGCATGAATTTCTTCACGGCGCCCGCAAGTAGCGCGATGGAGCCGAACACGATGAAGGTCGCCGTCACAAATTCCGCCCCGAGAACAACCATCTGGAGCGACGGGCTCATGTCACGGCTCATGTCGACCGCCGGCGGAATAAACGAAAGCGCAAAAAGAACCGCCTTCGGGTTCGTGATGTTCATGATGATGCCGCGAAGGTAGAGCCTGCGGAACGAAAGGCCCGCGCCTTCCATGCCCACGCGCATCTCGCCAGCATCACCCGCGTCCAGTTTCACCACTCCGGCGCGGACCTGGAAACTCTTGTACGCGAGGTAAAGCAGGTACGCCGCCCCGCAGCACTGCAACACAAAAAATGCAATCGGGCTAGCCGCAATCAGCGCGGACACCCCCACAATCAGGAGCACCGTCTGCACGCAGATTCCCGTGCACAGCCCGCAAATCACGCTAAATCCAGCACGCGCTCCGTGGGTTGCGCTCTGGGCAAGCACAAACAGGTTGTCGGGGCCGGGGGCAAGCGCCACCACGAGGGCTGCTATGAAAAAGTTTAACATGAATTACAATTTTTCCAGGAAGCTGTCCACATCCATCTCGTCGAGGCCCTTCTGCAGTTCCGCTAGCGCCTCGTCGGATATCGCGACAGCGGGTTCGGACTCGCGCTCCTCGGCACGGGCGTTCGACTCGTCCACGAGCTTCTTGAGGGACGCAGCGACCTCGCTTACCTCGCCCTCGCGCTTCATGACGGCGCTCAGCACGCGGTTCAGGCGTTCGCGGAGGCGCGCAAACTCCTCCCGGTCCAGTTCCGAAGTCACTCCGGCCATGTGCATCAGCGGGGTCTTGCACTTGGCACAGGCAAAGACCATCATGGACGAGGGCTCCCCGTCCAGCATGACGTTGAAAGTGGACCCGCAGTGGGGGCAATCGATACGCAATTCACTCATGCCCCATAATGTAGAAATTTCGGGCAGTCCAAAGCCAACGCAGGCACAATATTTTATCTTTGCAAAGAAAAAACACAAGTTTAAACACCAGATCCTTCGACTACGGGCTGCGCCCTCCGCTCAGGATGACACGACCCCTCGCCGGGAAAATCTAAGATTTTATAACTATGCTCTGTCATTGGCTTTATCACGTTACCAGCATGGACATTTTCGATGGTCGTCTCTTCCGCGCAGGCTCGGCCGCCATGCTCTCCATCATCCTCGTGCTGTTCTTCATGCCCAAGTACATCCGCCTGTTGCAGGGGCTCGACGCCACCAGCGACTTCGACAAGGACGGCAAGACCAAGTCTCCCCCCATCATGGGCGGGCTCCTCCTGGTGGTGGTGGTCGAGGTGGTTTCGCTCCTCGTCTGCAAGATGAACGGCTACACCATTTCGACGCTCGTGATTCTCGCGGCCTTCTCCGCCGTGGGCGCCATCGACGACATCGCGAAGGTCCGCGCCAAGCGCCTCATCAAGCTCGGCAAGCTCAAGGCCGCCGACTACATGGACAAGGCCGACGGCATCTCCAGCAGCCTGCGCCTGTTCCTCTACTTCCTGTTCAGCCTTATCGTCGCGATTTTCTGCTACAAGTTCATCCCCGAGCTCAAGGGCGACCTGACCATCCCCTTCTGCCCCATCGACGTGTTCCAGCTGCACCTCCCCAACTGGATTTTCGTGGCCTTCATGACGTTCGTCATCGCGGCCAGCGCGAACGGGACGAACTTTACCGACGGTCTCGACAGCCTCGTTTCCGTGCCCATCCTTACCAGCATGATTTTCGTAGGGCTTGTCGCCTACGTGAGCGGCAACTTCATCTTCAGTACCTACCTGCACGTGCCGTACCTGCCCGGCTGCGATGAACTCTTCCCCATCGCCATGGCCATCGCGGGCGCACTGCTCGCCTACCTGTGGTTCAACAGCCCTCCCGCCGAAATCTACATGGGCGACGCTGGGTCCGTGGGCTTCGGCGCCACCATCGGCATCATGTTTATCTTGGTGCAGGCGGGGCTGTTCCTCCCCATCGTCTGCATCATCATCATCGCCGAGGCCTGCTCGGTGCTGCTCCAGATTCTCTGGTTCAAGTTCACCAAAAAAACAACCGGCACGGGCAAGCGCATTTTCCTTTGCGCGCCGCTCCACCACCACTACCAGAAAAAGTGGGAAGGCCGCTTCCCGAGCAAGCCCCTGATGAACTCGAAGATTGTGTGGCGCATGCACCTCGTGAGCATCTTCGCGCTCATCGTGAGCATGGTGATATTCTTCGGTTTGAGATAATATGGAAAAAGACATTATCGAAACGTTAAATGCAGCCGGCCAGCAGGAACTGGCGGCGCACCTTGAAACACTCTCCGGGGATGCACGCAAGCTCCTCGAACGCGACATTCTAAGCCAGGACTGGGAAGAACTGAAGGCGCTCTACGCCGAAAAGTCAAGCGCGAGCAAGGCGGACAACGTTTCTGCCGACCTGAAGCCCATGCCTTTCCGGATTGCGGAAGACAACCTGAAATACGACTACTGGAAAGAAATCGGAGAGATGCTGCTCGGGAAGGGCAAGGTGGCGGCGTTCCTCGTCGCGGGCGGCCAGGGTTCGCGCCTCGGGTTCGACGGCCCGAAGGGAATGTTCGATATCGGGCTCCCGAGCCACAAGAGTTTGTTCCAACTGCAGGCGGAGCGCTTGCAGAACCTCGCGGCTCGCGTAGGCCACCCGATTCCGTGGTGCATCATGACGAGCCCGCTGAACCACGAGGCGACCGTCAACTTCTTTACCGAACACAACTTCTTCGGGATGGACCGCGACAACATCCGCTTTTTTGAGCAGGGAACCATCTGCGCGCTTACGCCCGATGGCAAGGCCGTGCTCGACGGCGACAGGCTCGCTCTCGTACCCGATGGCAACGGCGGGTGCTTCCGCGCGCTCGCCCAAAGCGGTTCGCTCGCATGGCTCGTCGAAAAGGGCATAGAATACGTGTTTCTCTACAGCGTCGACAATGCGCTCTGCCGCATCTGCGACCCCGCATTCATCGGGGCTCTCGCCGACAACGGGATGATGGCCAGCGCATCAAAGGTCGTTCACAAGGCGAACGCGCGGGAACGCGTGGGCATTTTCGCCTTCCAGAACAACAAGCCCGGCGTGGTCGAATACAGCGACTTGCCCGAAGAATACCGCGACATGACAAACCCGGACGGAAGCCTGGTATTTGACGGCGGAAACCTCGCCATTCATTTGTTCAAAGTCTCGGCCCTGCGCAAGTTGCAGACCGGCAAACTCCCGTGGCACACGGCCCGCAAGACGGTTTGCGGCATCGAGAACTGCTTCAAGTTCGAGCAGTTCCTTTTCGACGCCTTCCCGCAACTCGGCACCATGCTCCCCTTCGGTGTCATCCGCGAGGAGGAATTTAGCCCGGTCAAGAACGCGGAAGGCACGGACAGCCCGAAGACGGCCCGCACGATGATCGGCAAGCTCCACCGCGAATGGCTCGTGAAGGCGCATGTCGAGGTGAAGCCCGGCAAGCTCTACGAGGTCTCGCCCACAATCAGCTATGCAGGCGAAGGCCTTTCGCGACGCGTGTTCGAGCGCGAACTCGGAAGGAATATCCTGGAATTCGAGGACGCGTAATTCCTAATCGGCAGGCGCCGCAGCCCCATGTACAAGCTCAAGGTAATTACATATAAATTACTACTCAACATCCTGCTGCGGCTGCCGGACTTTTTCTACTCGTTCCTTTTCACCATTGCGTTCCCCGTTTACAAGGCGATACATACCGAGCGCGCTTACGGTCGTGTCGTAAAGCATCTGGATGCGGCTAGGGAGTATTTGGCAACGCAAGATGAAGACTGTGCGCCGGGGTTAAACAGTGCGCCGGGGTTAAACGGTGCGGCTTCGGGTTTAAACTGCGCCGGCCCCTTGCAGAAAGTGACTGCACGCGACATGTTCCGCGGCATTTTCTGGAACGCGCTGGATTCTTACCGCGGCCTCGCCCGCTTCAAGAGCGTGGAACGCCGCATCGTGTTCGAGAACGAGGGCATCATCAAGGACGCCGTCGCTGAATGCGCGAAAAAAGGCGCCCCCATCGCGGGCATCAGCATCCACCAGGGGTCATTCGAACTCATGCACCGCGCGCTTTGCCGCTACAGCGAACACGTGCACCTCATTACCGATTCCGTCGGGGATGCCGCCTTCCGCGACGTACTTGCAGAACTCCGCAGCGACCCGCACCTCACAGAATACCACCCCGAAGAAACCGGCAGGCTCATCCGCGAGCTCTTCCGCACCAAGGGTATCCTCGCGATGGTCTATGACCAGGGGAAAAACACGAAGGGAAACACCGTCGAACTGTTCGGCCGGCAAACCACGCTCTACCTGCGACTCATCCAGAAAATCAACCGGATGGGAGCAGGCATCGTCACCTTCCGCACCTGGACAGAAATGCGCGGCTCGCCCTCCCGCGACAGCAAGTACCCCGAAGGGAGCATCGTCATCCGGTTCGAAAACTACTACCCGCCCAAGTACGACGAGACCGTTGCCGGCAAGGACGCAAGCCAAGCCGGAGAAAGCGCCCTCGTGAAGGACATTGCCCGCGAGACGGAGCACTGGATAGCGGAGCACCCCGACCAGTGGAGCTGGAACTACCACCAGAACTTCGTCGTCTAGAGCGCAAACCACGGAGCCGCTTTCTATATTTGTGTCCGAGGATTTGAGATGCCCCTGAACGCAGAAGAAGAATTCCAGATGCAGTGGATTATGAACCACCGCATGGAAGACAAAGACGAGCAGATGCGCGTCGATGCGGAGAATGCCGCCGTGATGCGCCCCGCCCGCCTTGCGCGCGGGCGCAAGATGCGCCGCAACCCCGCGGCCTGGGACCTCCCCATGCCCGAAGACGAAATCGACCTGCACGGTATGACCGCCGATGAAGCCGCAGAGGCCGTCGAGCGGCGCATCGATGACCTGAACATCGCGGGCCTCAAGGTCCTGAGGGTCATCCACGGCGGCGGAAACCCGAGCTACGGGAACGTCAAGCGCATCATCGACCGCAAGGTCCGGTCCGAATGGAACAACCGCATCCGCCTGTACAAGGTCGAACCCGACAACGCAGGTTCGAGCATCATGGTCCTCGGGAAACCCGCCCAAAGCGACGCCCCCGCACGCCCCGACCCCAAAAAGGCCAAGAAAAACGCCCGAAAGAAGTAAATTTTGGGTATTTTTACAAATTTTTCGCGCCCGACCCCTTTGAAAACCTGCACTTTTTATCTATAATTGTGCCCACAAAACCGGAATATAGCTCAGCCTGGTAGAGCGCTTGCTTCGGGAGCAAGAGGTCGTGAGTTCGAATCTCGCTATTCCGATACGAAAAGCACCCCTTGCGGGTGCTTTTTTCGTATCGGAATTATACGCGAGATGAGAACTCACGAAGTGAGTTCGACTAAATCGCCATTTGAACGCAGTGAATTTAGGCGATTTAGAGATTACGCCGCCAGGCGTAACCCGGAGGGCAAAAGTTGAACACCGTGAAACTTTTGTCAATCTCGCTATTCCGATAAAAAGAAAAACCACCCTCCTGGGTGGTTTTCTTTTTATATCCGGAATAGCGAGAGATTCCGGACGAGCGACGTAGTCGTGAGTTCGACTACCGCGGAGCGGAACGAAGTGAACGTTTTGGCAATCTCGCTATTAAGCCACTCCTTTCAAAAAGATTTGTATATTTATATAAACGTTTTTTAGAGGTGTTTTTTATGAACAAAAACGTCATCGCATTATGCATTACAGCATTGATGCTTGTTGGATGCACAAAGGTGATTCATCATCCAATTGTGGTGCAAGAAGGAATTTTCGTACCTTCTGATTATGCATCGTACCAAGAAATATCGTATTCGAGCAAGCCAGAAAACGAAAATTGTGGCATTATGGAATTTATTGATTATAGAGGCGGTGCTTTTGATGAAGTTATTGGAATCCGCGCGGAAGAAACAACGACATCGCTAATTTTAGGTCCATTAGTCTTGAAAACAGAAACTGTTTGCAAGTACCGCGGATACGGAGTTGTTTTCAAAAAATAAAAACTTTACACAAAACAGCTCCCGTCCTGGGAGCTGTATGGTTTTTCCGAGCCAATTTGCCTAGTCCTTCACACAGCGCACCGAAAACCCGTGGGTCTTATAGAAGCTGTTCAGGAACGCATCGTCTTTGCTGAAGTCCAAGCCCATGTAGTACGCGCTGCCGCTAACGCTCTCTGTAGAACTCCAGAAGTACGCGCGGTTGCCCTCGTTGTTGAAATCCCCATTGCCATTCCTATAGCCAGCAGGGAGCGCCGAGAACCCGAAAGCATCATTACCATTGCCATCTTTTCCTTCATATTCATTCCATCCGTTGGTGGACTTCAGCATTTTCCCCGCATTTTCCCATTTCCAAGCATCTTCCTGAGCCCCGCCCACGAACTTAAACAAAATTTCGAATTCCTCTTTGCTGGGCAAGTGCCAGCCTACGGGGCAGGCAACTTTTGCCGCGTCCCAGTTATAGAGCCAACCGTATTTCTGACAGTCCGATTCCTTATCCTCGTAGCACCAGCTACCCTCGGTTTTCACCTTCAGATTCTCTGCCATCCAAATCTGTTTACCAATCCTTACAGTCTGGTACGACTCGCCGTCGCGAGCGTCTGTCATAGTTCCCTTTTTCGGGGCTGCGAAGGCTCCCTCCGCACAGAACACAAACACGAGAGCCAGGGTCAAAGCCAGTCGTTTCATAAAAGATCCTCAAATATCAATACTCATAATATACATCCGTATTCGCCCAATGGGATTTTTTCACAAAAAAAAGGCACGCCGCCAGGCGTAACCCTGAGGGCAAAATGCTAACAAAGTGTACGTTTTGGCAAAAGCGTGCAAGGCGAGTGTCGCGACGGCAAGCTTGCTTGCCGACATGACTGAGCCGAAGCCGCGGACGCCGTAGGCGTCCATCTCGCTATTCCGATGCGAGACGCAATCTCGCCATACTGATAGCGCCCCCCAACACATTCAACTTACCCTACCAGCATTGACATGCCCTAACTAAAAAGAAAGCGCCGACAATACAAAAGAATCCCACTACAGACCAGAACTTTTTTGGATGTTCTTTTTTTGTCAGGATTAACGCCCATCCTATTAGGTATATCTTAATCTTTCCATCGATTAAATTGCATAATCCTACAATTAAGCACCCAAGACCGCTGAGAAAAAGAGATATTGGATTCGAACTGATTTCTGCAAGGTGGGGATTTCGCGTGCACACACCTCCTATTAAAATTAGGGCAACTCCAAAAATTTCAAGCCCGACTGCCAAAGGATTTGTCTTCTCGATATATTCCTGTTCCACTTTTTTATTAAACTCTTCACGAGACAAAATAGAATCTTTGTCGCCAGTAAGTTCAATAATGCGCTTTTCAACAATCTGGACTCTTTCAGGAGAATCATCTGCTTTTAAGAGATGATCACGAATTGTGTCATGTATTTCATAAAGTTCATCGACAGGGAGCTTCCGAATTTTATTTTCGTAATCTTTGAGGTATTCTTCTGAAAACGGCATGAATAGAATATAAAAAAAGGGAGTCAAAACAAGTGAACGCCCCGCTTTTATTACTTTTACGCCATGCACTACACACCCTACCGCGATTTACTGCTCAAGATTTTCCCGAACTACCTCAAGGTGCGCAAGCTCCCGCTCAACGGCGGCATGAGTTGCCCCAACCTCGACGGCACCAAGGGATTCTCGGGCTGCAGCTACTGCAACAACCGCAGCTTCAGCCCGGTGTTCGACCAGGCGAAGGTTTCCATTCAGGAACAGCTCGACAAGTTCGTACCGAGGCTCCGCGAAAAATACCCGAACGCGGGCATCCTCGCCTACCTGCAGCCATATACAAACACGCATGCGCCGCTCGAACACCTGAAGGGGATTATCGACCCGATTATCAAGCACAAGGAGATTGCGGGGCTTGCGATAGGGACGCGCCCGGACTGCCTCGAAGACGAGAAAATCGAGTACCTCGCGGAACTGAACCGCAAGAAGCCGATTATCGTGGAAATCGGCCTGCAGACGGCAAACGACCTCACGCTTGCGGCCATCAACCGCAGGCACACGCTCGCCGATTTCGAAGACGCGGTAAAGCGCTGCCAGGCGGCGGGTCTCACCATCACCACGCACGTCATCGTTGGACTCCCCGGCGAGACCCTGATAGACTTCAAGCATACCGCCGAAGTCGTGCGCGACCTGAAACTCGCCGCCGTGAAAATCCACCCGCTGCACATCGTCGCGGGCACTGTGATGGCACAAGATTTTTCCGCAGGCGAAATCAAGCTGCAGGAATTCGAGGAATACTGCGCAGCCGTCGCCGAGATGATAAAGATTATCGGGCCGGATACCGCCATCGAGCGGTTCAGCGGCGAAAGCCCGAGCGACATGCTTATCGCCCCCGACTGGTGCGGGGAACGCGACCGCATTATTGCGGAAGTGGAAAAACTGTTAAGCTAGCTTACTTCTGCTCTTCGCTGGTGCTCAGCAGGTAAGCGTTGATGAACGGCTTGATTTTTCCGTCCAGCACGCCCGCAGTATCCGAAGTCTCGACGCCGGTGCGCAGGTCCTTCACCAGCTGGTAAGGCTGCAGCACGTAGCTCCTAATCTGGCTTCCCCATTCGACCTTTTTCTTCTCGGCCATGCGGGCATCGCGCTTGGCTTCTTCTTCCAAGCGGTAGTGCTCGGCCACCATGGTCTTGAGCATCTTGTAACAGGTCTCGCGGTTCTGGATCTGGCTACGTTCTGTCTGGCAGCTCGCCATGATTCCCGTAGGCAAGTGCGTCATGCGCACCGCGGAATCCGTCTTGTTGATGTACTGGCCACCGGCACCGCTACTGCGGTAGGTATCCACGCGCACGTCGGCCATGTCGAGGTCGAACTCGATGTCGTCGTGTTCGGGGTACAGGTATACGGCGGTAAAGCTCGTGTGGCGGCGCGCATTCGCATCGAACGGGCTGATGCGCACCAGACGGTGCACGCCAATCTCCGAACGGAGCAGGCCGTACGCGTTCTCGCAGGTCACTTCGATGGTCGCACTCTTGAGGCCAGCGTCTTCGGCTTCCTGGAAATCCACCACCTTGAAGTCCATGTTCTCGCGTTCAAAAAAATGCGTGTACATGCGGAAGAGCATCAGCGCCCAGTCCTGCGACTCGGTGCCGCCAGCCCCCGGATGGATAGACATGAGGCATGCACAGGCGTCGTCGGGCCCGTTGAGCATCTTCTTGAATTCCATTTCCTCGACGCGCGCCTTGAGGGCTGCGATATCGGACTCAATAGTAGCCGTCAGGTCGGCGGATTCTTCCGCCTTGCTCATCTCGTAAAGTTCAGCCAGGTCGTCGCAGTTCTGCGAAACCTCTTTCCACGAATCCAGAACGCCGCGCAGATTGCCGATTTTCTTCATCATCGACTGCGCTTTTTCCTGGTCGTTCCACAGGTTCGGGTCGGCGGAGTCCTTTTCGAGGACGTAAAGTTCTTCGGTCTTCGCCTCTAAGTCAAAGATACCCCCAGAGCTTGTCGATGCGGCTGCGCAGTTCGATAAGCCCGGTGTGAGTAGTCTGGAAGGCCATTACTTGCCCCCGATAGCCTGCGGCGGGGTGTACTTCTTGTCGAGGTACTGGACCTTGTAGACCTTGGCAAGTTCGTCGAGGTAAGCCTTGAGCTTCATCTGGCGTTCCTGTTCGGCCTGCATGCGAAGTCCGGTATCGATCTGGTTACGGTAGCTTTCGAACTTTCCATCGTTCTTGCCCGTGAGCATGAAGATGGCGACACCGTCCTTGTCGTTATAGACATCCGAGATGTCACCCACGTTCAACTTGGCCACGGCCTTTTCGAACGCAGCCCCGTTACCCTTGAGCGTGGTCAGCATGGCACCGCCCGTCTTCTTCGCATTGGGATCGTCGCTGTTCTGGACAGCCTGCTGTGCGAAAAGTTGCACCGCATAAGTAAAAGGAACCTTCTTGGCACGGATCTGGCTCCTAAGCTGGGCGGCCATACCCTTCAGCATGTCCTTCGTATCCGACACGTCCTGGGCGCTCTTGCCCTTCGTCTTGATGTAGATGCGGACACCGCTGATAGAATCGTTTACAGGGACCTTGCTCTTGTTGAGCGTCCAGTAGGCCTTCATTTCTTCTTCGGTCGGGTCCTTCGGATAGGGCACCTTCTTCTTGAGGAGTTCCTCGCTCTTGAGCTGGTCTTCGAGCTTTTCACGGAACTGAGCCATCGTCTGGCCGCTCTGCTTCAGCTGTTTCTGGAACACATCCTCGCTCGGGAACTGCTTCTTGAAGAGGGTCGCAAGGCTATCCACGCGGGCAGCCGGGACCTTGATTCCCTGCTTCTTGCATTCGAGCCGTACCAGTTCCTGCCCGACAAGGTTGTCAATCACAGCAAAACGAACCTGGGCCATGGTCTCATCGCTCACCTTCTTGCCCTGGAACTGCTGTAGTGCAAGCGCCTGGGTCAAGCTATCGATGCGCCCGGCAGAAAAACCGACCTTTTCGACACGCACGACATCCATGCTCTTGCTGTTGAGGAGCTGCGCCGAAGCAATGCCCGCGGCAAGCGCCACGGTAAGGACACCACGAGAAATAAGTTTAAGAGACATTGTCTATCCTTTTTAAAAATTTCCGCGAATAATATAGCAATTTTCAATATTAGGGATTCCTTCAAACCCTCCAAAGGAGCCCAATTGTTATATTGGGGAATATGTTCCATCTGAATAAACAGGACTCCTCTGGCGACTTGGAAAAGACGAAGGCCGACTTCAAGCACTACTTTGAGCTGAAGTCCGAACTCGAGGACGCGACCCGCCAATTCAAGGAGACGGGCTCCTCCCCCCTGAACGCCGAGCAATTCGAATCCAAGCTCAAGGAAATGGAGGCGCTCAAGGCCGAGTATCCCATACTTGACACGGGCTATGGCCCCGATGCCAAGAGACAGATCTTCCAGGACTTGTTCACCCGCATCTTTGCGGTTATCCTGATATTCATAACGTTCCTCTTTGCGGTCAACTGGTTTGCTTACCCGTCCGCCATAAGCAAGATTGTCATGTTCTGGGACACCAGCAAAGGCACGTACAGTACCGCAGACAAGATAGCGCTCACCGCAAAATACCCCATCATGTGCTGGCTGGTCCTCCCCGCAGACCGGGAAGAAATCGACCTCAAGCTGGATTCCAGCATCCAGAATTACGTCAACCGCAAGCTTGCCATCGATTCCAACTACTTTACATGGAACTCGGATATCTACC
This sequence comes from Fibrobacter sp. UBA3718, assembly GCF_002371935.1. Classification (NCBI taxonomy): domain Bacteria; kingdom Pseudomonadati; phylum Fibrobacterota; class Fibrobacteria; order Fibrobacterales; family Fibrobacteraceae; genus Fibrobacter; species Fibrobacter sp. UBA3718. The sequence continues at coordinate 40,990 of NZ_DFHR01000015.1, forward strand.
TTTTCAACCCTTCCCTCAAGGAAGCGCATTTCATCTATGACAACAACTACATCGGCGCCAAGTTCGACTATATCCTGAAGAAATTCGTGAAAAGTTGCAACAACCTGCGCAACCAGGACACCTCCTACATCGATTACGACCTCAAGGCAAGCGTCTGCAACCACGAGATGACAAAGTTCGCAATCTTCACAAGGGTCCATTCCCAAAAGACCCTCGACCAATTCTTCAAGGGGAACCTTTTCTACGAGATACGGAAGGAACTCGAATCCTACAGACCTCTACCGACAAAGAGGGATTCGATCTACGTCATCAGGCCAGACGAATTCTAGACCGGGGAATCAGGGTTTTATCTCACCTGTTCGGAAGTCATAAATCCCGTATGTGAAGAACGGCTTCCCTTCCTCGAATTTCTGCCCTTCGCGCCTTTTCTTTTCAAATAAAGCCTTCAGTTGCTTGGCTAGTTCCGCAATGGTTTCCTGCGATACAATCCCGTCTATGCTGTTCTGGTATTTCGCCGATTTGGCATCCTGGTACTTGAACTCGAACTTGCCCTTCCTGAACACCCCCTCGAAAAATACGCCGACAATTCCCGAATCAAAAGCCTCGATGGCCTTCCCCACATAATTGCCTTCCTCGTTGCCCTGAGAATCCACGACGACCCAGTTCTTCACCTGGTCCTGCGTGAACGAGACCGTATCGCCCTTCTTGTATTCCTTAAGGAGCTCAATTTCGTTAGTAACAATTCCCTGGAACCGATTTCCCAGGCATTGGGTGACAAAAACGAAAACCATCTCCTTCGTCCCGTCCTTGTCGACAAGATTAATCTGTACATCCAGCACTCGCTTTTCGCGCACATAGTCGCCCGCGATGTATTTCTTCTTGACCGCAGGGAACGTCGCCCTAGCCTTTTCGATATACGGGGCAATGAGTTTTTCAATATCGGCGTTCATGCGAAAAAACTGGTCTTCGGCTGCATGACCACACACGCAAAGCACCGCAAGCACAAAGATTACACGAACGAGCCTGGACAAAGGGTTTCTCCTTACATTTATTCGAAATATATACAAAAAATCCGCCCCAAATGGAGCGGACTTTAAATTTTGATTAGAATCGAGCAAAACCATTTCCAAACAAGCAACAATCCCTAATAAGAGAAAGCATGTAAAAATCTATTGACATTAAAAAAGGCTTTATATATATTTCTAGCGACATAGTTCGAGATTTAACGATTTCGAACGCCCGTTTTTTGAGTTTTTGCTCTAATCTCAACTTCGAAATCGCCAAATTTCAAATTACAACGAGAATGGAGCAAACTTCTCACGTCCCATCTAGGGGCGTGGGTCGTTTGCGTTTATCTGTTGTAAAGGCTTTGGCGAGTCTCGAAGTTAGGTAAGCGTTCCGACGACTCCACGCCTTTTTTGGTTTGGAATAGTTGAAAAACAATTAAAACGGTATAATCAACATTCATTCCAAGAAGGTAATATATGAGCATGATTAAATGCCCCGAATGTGGGAAAGAAATCTCAGACAAGGCAAGTTCTTGCCCCTCCTGCGGATTCACTCTAAATTCGCAGAACACACAACCAGCACCCAAATCATCTAAGATAAAAAAAGTGTGCCTCATTGGAGGCATCCTTTTCCTTGTATTAATTATGATTGGATTCTGCAGCAACGGCAATTCATCAGATGATGCATCTTCTTCAAAGCAAGCAGCAAATGTAAAACCAGAATTAACAGTATCTGCATTTGAGCTATTTAATGCTTTTATGGAAAACGAATTAAGCGCTAATCAAACCTATAAAGGAAAATACATTGCTGTTCAAGGTGCAGTTGAATCTATAGGTGAAGACATCGTCGGCACTCCTTATGTAACACTAAAAACAAGTAACGCCATCTTAAGTGTACAATGTATGCTTAATAAATCTGAAACAGGAAAAGCAGCAAACCTTCAGAAAGGACAACAAATTGTCGTTCAAGGCACCTGTGATGGCAAATTCGGAAACGTCCTCATAAAAAGTTGTTCAATTAAGTAATCGCTTTTAATCCAACATTCCTCGCGTAGGGGAATCACGAAAAAAGGTTCGCTTCTAAAGAAGCGAACCTTTTAAAATATTATTTCTCTTTCTAGAAATGCAGAGAGCCAAGCGAGAGCAGGAACGCTCGCCCGTAGCGTACTAACGTACGTGAGGGCGAGTGTGACGAACTATCGCGCCGGCTATATGCGTTTTTATCCGAGGGTAACCTCTACTTTGTGGATTCCCTTCGTGAAAATGGGGGCAATATTCGAGTCGATTTCCTTGCCGTCAACCACCATCTTGGCGACACCCTTGCAAATGTGCTTCGGGTTCTTCACCGTAATCTGGTAGGTTGCACCACGGAACTTACGGGTTGCTTCGAAGCCATCCCACTTGGACGGGATGCAAGGATCAACCACGAGGCCCTTGTAGTTGGCACGGATACCGATGATGAACTGCGTGGCAGCCTGGTACGTCCAGGTGGAAGTACCGGAGAGCCATGCGTTACGGCCCATACCGAACTGCTTGTGTTCGTCACCGAGGATGTTCTGCGGGTAGCAGTACGGTTCGGACTCGAACACGTCGAGAATGTCGTTCTTGGAAGCCGGGTTAATTTGGTTGTAGTACTGGAAAGCATTGTCGCCACGGCCGAGGATGGTTTCGGCAATCATCACCCACGGGTTGGTGTGGAGGAAGATACCGCCGTTTTCCTTGGCTCCGGGAGGATAGGTGGAGATGCCACCCACGGCCGGTTCAAAGCCGCGGTAACCCGGAGTAGAGCTCTTCACGCCGTACTTGGTGTTGAGGAGCTTGTTCAGGCTGTCCATGCCCTGCTTGGCGCGGTCGCCGTAAGCGATGCCGGCGATAACCGGCCAGGACTGGCCGTTGCAGTAGATCTTGCCGTACTTGGCCTTGGCGACACCGTAGCCGTTGCCGTCCTTGTCGAACCAGCGGGTCCACCACTTGCCGTCCCAGGCGCTCTTGTTGAAGGCGGCCTTGACGTCTTCGTACCAGCCCTTGTACATTTCGACGGCCTTCTTGTCGCCGAGGGCTTCTTCGATGTCCATCATTTCGAGCAGGGCCTTGGCGTACAAGGCGGTGTTGAACGTGGATTCTGCACCGAGGGGCAAGTTCATGCAGTCGTTCCAGTCAGCAAAGCCGAGGAGCGGGAGGTTGTGCTTGCCGAGGTGTTCACGGGTGAACTTCAGGGCGCGCTTCAAATGTTCGAGGACAGTGCCCTTCGGACGGTCCTTGCGCTTCTTGCCGGCGACGTAGAACGGAATCTCTTCCTTGAGGAAATCCATCTTGCCGGTTTCCTTGAGGTAAGAAGCCACGGTGAGGATGATCCAGAGGTGGTCGTCGCCGTACCAATCGGCATACATCGGATTGCCCTTGGCATCCTTGACGCCAGCCTTTTCGCGGGAGTCACCGGCGTTCGCTTCGTTGCCGTTGTCTTCGGCGAGGGCGAGCGGGGCGTACTGGTGCATGGCGTTACCTTCGGGGCGCTGCACGGAGATGAGGTTCTTGGTGAGGACCAAGGCTTCTTCCGGCATGTGGCTCATGACACCCATCAAGTCCTGCGTGGAGTCACGGTAACCGATACCGCGGCTGGTGCCGTAGCCCAGCTGGTACAGGGAGAGGTAGCGGCTCCAGTTCTTGGTGGTGTGGCACTGGCGCGGGTTGTGGACGTTCACCATCGTGTTGAACGATGCGTCCGGAGTCTTCACCTGGATCGTGGAGAGGTAGTTCTCCCAGAACTTGGCAAGTTCGTCGAAAGCCTTGTCGACGTTCTTCAGGTCGCGGTACTTGGCGATGGCCTTGGCAGCAACCTTGAGGCTCTGTTCCTGACCGAGCTGGGTGCAGCAACGGAAAGTCTTCTTGGCGGCAATCTTGCCACCGTGAATCATGAGGGCGGCGATGTTGTCGCCACGGTCGCATTCGCTGTTGGAAAGTTCCTTGTTGCCCAAGGAAAGCGGAGCGGCCCAGGAGCCCATTTCGTTCGCGCCGAGGAACACGCGGCGGTCACCGTCGAAGCTACCGACCTTGCAGTTAGCGGTCACGTAGTTCACGGCGTAGTCGCGCTTCATGTAGGCATACTGTTCGAGAACGACGTGGCCGTCCTTTTCCCAGTGGCCCTTGAGGGTCATGGTCTGCGGGACCCAGTCGGCGTTCGTGAGCTGCTTTTCAGCTTCGAAGTGGCTGAATTCATAGACCGGGATAATGTCCACTTCCTTGGCGGCACCACCGAGGTTCGTCACCTGGATGTCCTGGAGGAGAGTGTTGGAGCCCGTCGGCACGAAAATCGTGACCTGGGTGCGGAGTCCGCAGCATTCGGCGATCCAGCGCATGTAAGAAAGGCCCACATGGCATTCCCACTTGTCCATCTTGGTGAGGGTGGGAACGACAAACGGAGAGAACACCGTGTAGCCCTTGGCTTCCTTGATACGGATGTAGATGGTGCTGGCCTTGAAGTCAGAGCACGGCATCTGGGCGATGTACTTGGTGATACGGTTCAGGGCCGGGTCGCCCTTGCAAACCAGGGTACCGCCGGTGGTATCCACGATACCGCCGAAATTCAAGGTACCGACGTAGTTGCACCACTTGATCGGGGTTGCCGGCGTGGTGAGCACGTATTCTTTTGCAGCGTCATCGAAGTAGCCGTACTGGGCGGCCGGAGCCTTCTTGGAGGCGACCTTCTTGACACTCTTCTTCTGTTTTGTAGCCATTGTATCTCCGTAAGAGGGGGTTGTTAAATTTAACGCGGTAAATATAGATTTTTAGACGAAAGACGATAGACGAAAGACGAAAGAAAGTGGTGAAAAGCTTTTCTATTTCACGCGAAGCGTCATTTTAAATCTATCGTCTATAGTCTACAGGCTCGCAGAGCCGTTCTTTCGTCTAACCTTTCTGGTTAAAGTTCTCGAAGTCGCGGTTGCCGAAGTTGATGTAGAAGTAGCCGTCGAGTTTCTTGTTGCGGATGGGGTCACGCAGGATGCCGATAGCGGCACGCACGTACTTGAGTTCCACGAGGATATGGTCGCGGCTCATGCAGTTGAGGAACGGGCCTTCCGGATAGAGCGTGGGGCGCGGTTCTTCGGCAATCATCTTTTCCAGGTTCTCGATTTCGAGAACGAGGTGGCGTTCATGGGCCTCCAGGGTGCGAATCAGCTCCTTGTTTTCGGCTCCATAGAGGAATGCAAAACCGAGCGTGCGCGGGTCGTCGTTGAACCCCGTCAAGTGCTTGAGGACTTCCTTTCGGAGCGTGTCCTTTCCCTTGTCTGTAATATTGAATACAACACGTTCGGGGCGGTTGCCATCGCGTTCGGAACGGCCGACGATGCAGCCATGCTTTTCGAGGGTCGCCAGGCGGTTGTAGACGGTCGATGTGCTCAAATTGGCCCAACGGTCCAGTTCGCGGTCGCGGATTTCTGTAATGATATCGTAGCCGCTGCTTTCGTGTTCGAGAATAAGCCCCAGAAGGACCAAGTCATATCGGTTCATTCAATACCTCTTTCTATTCCAACTTGGAATATACTCAAAAAAAATGGGAAAGAGCGATTTTTTTCAAAAAAAATGTAAAAAAAGCATTCTAAAACCGTTCGAACCGCCATATCCGCTATAAATAGGAAAGCCCCCGCGACCTTGCGGCCACGGGGACTTGTTTGTTAGGAGGAGAACTTAACAAACTAGGCTGTTATGCCTATTAAGCCTTATTGAGACGATCCTGGATCATGTCGATGATTTCGGAGAGTTCCTTCGGGAGGTGCTTGCCGAACTTCGGATAGTGGTTTTCCTTAACGTCGGCGAGTTCCTTCTTCCAGCCTTCCACGTCAACCTTCGTGATCTGCGGGAGAGTTTCCTTATAGTAGTCAGCGAGACCATCAGTATTGATGGCGCCTTCCTTCGGCATGTAACCGATCGGAGTTTCGACAGCGTTGTCAACACCGTTGCAGCGGTCGAAGATCCAAGCGAGCACGCGGCTGTTGTCGCCGTAACCCGGCCACATGAAGCCACCCGGAAGCTTTTCGTTGTTGGCATCCTTGCGGAACCAGTTCACGTAGAAGATCTTCGGGAGCTTGTCTTCGGTAGACTTCTTACCGATTTCGATCCAGTGCTTGAAGTAGTCACCCATGTTGTAGCCGCAGAACGGGAGGATTGCGAACGGGTCGCGACGGATCTTACCGACCTGAGAGGCGTCAATCGTAGAGGCAGCCGTGATTTCGGAACCCACGATGGAGCCGAGGAACACGCCGTGGTTCCAGCTGAGGGACTGGTGAACCAGAGGAATGGTGGACGGACGACGGCCACCGAAGAGGATTGCAGAGATAGGCACGCCTGCCGGATCTTCCCATTCCTTGGCAATGCACGGGCACTGCTTGGCCGGAGCGGTGAAGCGAGCGTTCGGGTGAGCCATTTCTTCGCCCTTAGGAGCCTTGTCCTTCGGGAGAGCGTCACGGGTCTTGCCCTTCCAGTCAACGAGCTTGCCCTTGGCCGGGTAGCCGATGCCTTCCCACCACACGTCGCCGTCTTCAGTGAGAGCGCAGTTCGTGTAGATAGTGTTCTTTTCAGCAGAGATAAGAGCGTTCTTGTTGGATTCTGCAGAAGTACCCGGGGCAACGCCGAAGAAGCCGGCTTCCGGGTTGATAGCGTAGAGACGGCCATCCTTACCAAACTTCATCCATGCAATGTCGTCACCGATGGTTTCGACCTTCCAGCCCGGGATAGTCGGGATGAGCATGGCGAGGTTCGTCTTACCGCAAGCAGACGGGAATGCGCCAGTCACGTACTTGACTTCGCCCTTCGGGTTGGTGAGCTTGAGGATGAGCATGTGTTCAGCGAGCCAGCCTTCGTCGCGAGCGAGAACGGTAGCGATACGGAGAGCGAAGCACTTCTTACCGAGAAGAGCGTTTCCACCGTAGCCCGAACCGTAGGACCAAATGAGGCGTTCTTCGGGGAACTGAGTGATGTACTTGTATTCAACGTCAGCGCAGGGCCAGATGCCGTTGTCGCTTTCGCATTCGCGGAGCGGCTTACCAACGGAGTGGAGGCACGGAACGAATTCAGCGTTCACGTCTGCATTGAAGATGTCGAGAACCTTCTTACCGGCGCGAGTCATGATGTCCATGTTGAGAACAACGTATTCGGAGTCCGTGACTTCGATACCGTTCTTGGAAATCGGGGAGCCGAGCGGGCCCATGCAGAACGGAATCACGTACATGGTACGGCCGTGCATACAACCCTTATAGAGTTTACGCATCGTCTGCTTGAGTTCAGACGGGTCGATCCAGTGGTTGGTCGGACCTGCATCTTCTTCCTTCACAGAGGAAATGAAGGTACGGGATTCGACGCGGGCCACGTCAGACGGGAGAGAACGGAACAGGTAGCAGTTTTCCTTCTTGGCGAGCTTCGTGGCGAGGCCAGCCTTGACGCACTTCTGCATAAGGGCATCGTATTCTTCCTTGGAGCCGTCAACGACAACGACGTTGTCCGGTTCGCACATGGCAATCATTTCATTCACCCAAGTACTGATCTTCGGGTGCTTGATATCGTTAAGGGTAAGACTCATTATGAGCTCCTGTTTGGTTTAACGTTAAGTTTCGATAATTTCGAACGCGGTAAAATCTACAAAAATAAAATCGGAATAGCAGGGCAACACCAAAAAAATGCATATAAAAGCCGCCCAATCCGGCACCTGAGGTCAGCGGTATCACTTTTTTCGATTTTTTCGTGTTTTTTTGCAAAAAAAAATGATTTTTCAAAAAAAAATTACATAAATTACGCATGTATACAAGAAATAGAGCTTTAAGCACGAACTGAGGTTTTATGAGTTGGTCTTATTCTAGAGAACATCAGAAAAACATCCTTTGCATGATCATGGCTGGCGGACAGGGAAGCCGTCTGCAGCCCCTCACCCGCGACCGCGCCAAGCCGGCCGTGCACTTTGGCGGAACCTACCGCATCATCGACTTCGTTTTGAACAACTTCATCAACTCGGGCATCTTCAAAATCAAGGTCCTGACGCAGTTCAAGAGCGATTCGCTGAACAAGCACATCTCCGCCGCATGGAACCTGAATGCTAGCCTCGACCAGTACGTGGACCTGGTACCTGCCCAGATGCGCACCGGAGACGACTGGTACAAGGGCACCGCCGACGCCATTTTCCAGAATATCAACCTCATTACCGACGAACGTCCGGATCTCGTGGCCATCTTCGGCGGCGACCATATCTACAAGATGGACATCAACCAGATGATTGACTTCCACCTGAGTCGCGCCGCACTGCTTACGATTGCGGCGATTCCCGTGCCAATCAAGGATGCGCGCGAGTTCGGCATTATCGAAGTGGACCAGGACAACCGCATGATCGGATTCGAGGAGAAGCCCCAAAACCCGAAGGAAATGCCCGGGCATCCGGGCTGGTGCCTTGCAAGCATGGGCAACTACATCTTCACGAGCAAGTTCCTGGTGCGCGAGCTCCTGAAGGGCGCAAACGAAGGTGCGACCGATTTCGGCAAGCACATCATCCCGCGCCTCTACAAGGACTACCCCGTCTACGTCTACAACTTCAACACGAACATCGTGCGCGGAGAACAGGCATCTACCAAGGGCTACTGGCGCGACGTAGGAACGCTCGATGCCTTCTTCGAAGCGAACATGGACCTCTGCTCCGAAAACCCGCCGTTCGACCTGTACAACAACTACTGGCCCATCCGCACGTTCAACTGGAACCAGCCGCCAGCAAGGTTCTTCGCGGGTGACGGCAGCGCCCACCAGGGAGCGGCCATAGACTCCATCGTGTCTTCGGGCTGCATCATCGGCGGCGGCACCGTCGTGAAAAGCATCCTCTCCCCCGGGGTCTCCATTCAGAAGGACGCGCTCGTCGAGGAATCCATTCTCTTCCCGAACGTGACCATCGGCCCGGGCGCAAAAGTCCGTCGCGCGATTATCGAGAAAGGGCTACACATTCCCGCCGGATTCCAGATCGGCTACGACCTGGAACGCGACAGGAAGCTCTTCCACGTGACCGAATCCGGCATCGTGGTGCTAGCGAAGGACACGATCATCAAAGCTTAATAAGGCGAGAGTTGCGGACAAGTTTGCTTGTCCATGACCGAGCCGAAAGGCTTGCGCTCGACAGAGCGCCAAGTTTAATAAGGCGAACGGTCGATTGCACAAACGATTATATAACAAAAAGGCCCGCACGATGAGTGCGGGCCTTTGGGGTTGGTTATGAAAGAAACTTATTCGCCGGCAGGCTGCGTACTAGAGGAATCCCTCGCGCCCCAGCCCCCCGTACCTCCGCCGGGCATCGTGAAGCTGGAATCACCGAAATTAAAATTGCCACCCGGGAATCCGCCGGTGCTGTCACCACCGAACATACCGCCGAAATCAGGCATCTGCATTTCCCACTGGCCGTCCTTGCAGATGTATGTCATTTCGAAGCCATTTTCACCACCCATCGACATGCTTTCGGTTTTCGTCGCACCTTCCTCGTCGCACGTGTTGGCCGCCGCAGTCGCGGCCGAATCCAGCGTCCAGTGACCGTCTTCGCATTTCATCACCATGCCCATCTGTTCCATGGTCTCCCCCGCCTCGCACTTCATCATGTCGGCGATAGAAGAGGAATCAACAGTCCACTGACCGTCGGTGCACGTCATCTTGATTCCCATCTGGTTCTGCGTGGCACCTTCCTCATCGCACTTCATCATGTCGGCAATGGCCGTGCTGTCAAAAACGAAGGACGAGTCCATCCCCGGAATCGTGCCAGGGCCCACATCGGCAGAACTTGCCGGGGGTACATCGTCCGAATCCGCAGATTCAGCCTTAGCATCACTGGAAGCGGCCGGTTCGCCACCTTCATCGCCGGTCGATGCGCTCGAGAGTGCCGGCTGTTCGTCGCCACCGGTCGTGGAGGCACTTGCGGAATCGTCGCATCCCATGTAAGTGAAGGCCACCGTAAGGGAGAGGGCCAAAGCAAGTTTCTTGAGATTCATTTTTACTCCTTTTTTGGTTAACGGTCTCCCATACGCCCTAAATATACGTCCCGAGAAACTTACACCTGCGTAACTTAAAGTAAATTCAAATTTAACGCATATAAAAAAGCGATCCAAAACACCCCGCACGGGGCTTTTTATCCCAAAAAAGAACCCCGCGACCTTGCGGGGCTCTTTGCTTATTCGTAAAGGTATTGGCGAAGGAACTAGTCTTTAACTACGCCAAGCGTGTCGACCGGCAAATCACCAAAGTCGAAATCCATATCGGGCATATACTCGCCATCCGTACAGACAAACGGCATACCCATAATTTCCTTGGTTTTGCCTTCTTCTTCCGCCGTGCAAACGAACTGTTCTTCCATGGCCCCCTCATCGGGAACCCAAGTGCCATTGACACAGGTCGCCTTCATGACCATGCCACCAAAGTCGATTTCCATTTCATCGCCTTCCTTGTCGCATTTGGCCGTGGCCGCGGAATCAACTTCCCACTCGCCATCCACGCAGACATAAGCAACCTGCATGCTGTTATTTCCCATCGTTACCGTATCAGTCTTGGTGGCGCCTTCCTCGTCGCACGTGTACATTTCGTCCATAGCCTCTTCGTCGGGCATCCAGAAGCCCTCTTCGCAAACAAGGGGTATTTCCTGGCCCATGTACGATTCCGTCTTCTTCGCGCCTTCCTCGTCGCACTTCATCTCATCCACGTCGAATCCGCCCGCGACAGACGAACTGGAGACCGCCTTCCCGTCATCCCCATTCACATCCTTAGACTCGCTGGAACCATCCACGTCCTTCGAATCGCTGGAAAGTTCCTGTTCATCGCCTTCGGTCCTCGGAGAGAATGACGTGGATTCGTCATCACATGCCACGAAAGCGAACGCCGCGGCGAGGGAAAGAGCACATGCAATTTTTTTGCACACCATAAAAGAACTCCTTTTTTAAGTTTAATATAAATATATATCACACTGACCGATATAGGGACATCCTATACGAAAAAAAGTCAAAATATGATCAAAAACACACTCCGGAACGCAAAGGCCCCGGCTCAAAGCCGGGGCTTTTGTTCCAAAAATTTGCCGTTTTACTTGTGGACGACCGTGTTCTTGACTACTCCGTTCGAAATCTTCACGCCGTTCCAGACGATAGCATCGCGGATTTCGACTCCCGAGAGCTCGCAGCCCTCGCCGATGGCGACAAACGGACCAATCTTGCAGCCGTGAATCTTCGCACCCTTGCCGATAAAGCAGGGCGGAATGATTTCAACACCAGGAGCGGCCATTTCCTTGGAATTGTCGTTCCTCTTGAGGATATGCGCGTTCGTATCGAGCAAGGTTTCGACAAGGCCACAGTCGAGCCAGCGCGAAACGGGGGCAGTCCTGAACTTGCAGCCCTGCTCGATCATCATTTCGAGCGCATCCGTAAGCTGGAATTCGTTCTTGGTGCGGATATCGTTGTCCATCAAATACTTGAGCGCATCCTTCAGGGCCTTCACGTCCTTGATGTAGTAGATGCCGACAATCGCCTCGTCGCTCACGAATTCCTGCGGTTTTTCGACTAGACGGTCAATTAGGCCGTTCTCGCCCACCACCGCGACACCGAAACGCTTGGGGTCTTCGACCTTGTAGGTGTAGAGGATGTTTTCCTGAGCGCCGTTCAAGATGGAGAGGTCAGCCTCGAAAAGCGTGTCGCCCAAGATAATCAGGAGCGGCTCATCGTCGTTTACGTAAGGAAGCGCAAGGCTAATCGCCTCGCCCAGGCCCTGCGGATTTGACTGGAGCACCGTGCGGACGTTCCCCCATTCGGGTTTAGTCTTTAGGTATTCGTCCATCTTTTCGGCCTTGTAGCCCGTAATAAAGATGGTTTCGGAAGGTTTAAGGCATGAAGCATCCTCGACAATCCAGTCGATGATGGTCTTGCCAGCAAGCGGCAAAAGGCACTTGGGGCGGTCTTCCGTGTAGGGACGAAGGCGGAGTCCATTACCAGCAACAGGCAAAACTATTTTCATAAAAATATCCTTACTTAATTGAACCCTTCTCAAACATACTAGTGAGCAAAGATAGTAATTTGTAGTAAATTTGTCCACAAGAGAACACATTTACCATCCATTGTATGACAAGCACACCAAAAAAATGCAAAAAAGCGTGATTTCGCCGGCACAAATTCCTTTTTTTCGTCCAAAAAAAGGAATTACAACATGGAACGCCGTGTTTATTTCTGACTATATCTTGGCGGGGCGATTTCGGCAAGGTTCGTGCGGAGGAACCTAATACCCTCGGGGGAAGCGGTTGCCGCAACAGCAGCGGCGTCCGTGGCCCTAGGCCCACCATTATTGAGCCGTTCTTGCATAAGTTCGCCGTAGAAGCTCCATACCTGTCCGTCTGGCTACTTGCATATTGGTAATCATACGGCGGACAGTAGATAGAAAGCGTCTGCGGACCCCACTGCGAACAGGTCGGGTTCGTTTCCTTGTTGGCTTCGGAGTGGCAGAAACCAAAACCGACACGCCGTTCACCGACGATGGAGTCCAGCGGGAAGCCCCCCCCCGTTGCCATAATCATAGTCAACCAGGAAATACCCCGGCTTGTCCGAGACAGGCAGGCTAAGCCGAATACCACTGGTGGAAGTTGGAATTGTCGCAGAGGTCATTTGCCTTCTGGATAAAGACACCATCATACATATCTAAACGGCCATCGGGCGTCGGAGCGAACACAAGATTCTTTTGAACCATCCCCGGAGTGTAGTAGACCGGATTGGACCAATCTCCCTTGGCTCCCGTTTTGGAACGGAAATTTCCACAAGTATAATGATAAGGAACGAGGTCGGCATGCCGGTAGGCATCATAATGGAGATAACCCTTCTCAAGAATCATGTCGCCACAACTGGTACTCCCGCCCTTGGTACAATAGTTTCCGTCGCCCGTGCTTACGTATTCCTCGGAGAAATTCTCAAAGTCGGGTGTTCTATCAAGCCCAGGGCAACACAAAAAAGACCTTGCAATTCTTTTTATTCATCATGGCTTAATATAAAATCTACAACATTTTGTAGCATCCCCCCTATATTCTGCTTATTTACCCCAAAAAAAAAAAGTAACCCGCCGGCATAGC
>NZ_DFHR01000028.1:0-6015 GCF_002371935.1 Fibrobacter sp. UBA3718
CCCTCCATGGGACTCATGTTCGGCATCGACCGCGCTCCCGAAGTTTTCGACGACAACACGATTGCGCCTGTCGAGGCGAAGGGCGGCATCAGTATCGTCAGCATGTGTATGTTCGCCGATAGCGACAAGGCGACCATCTGGCGCGGCCCGATGGTCTCGCAGATGATCCAGCATTTTATCCACCACGTGCGGTGGGGCAAGCTCGACTACCTGCTGGTGGACTTTCCTCCCGGAACGGGAGACATCCAGCTCACCCTCACGCAGAACTGCCCGATGGCGGGAGCGGTCGTTGTGACCACGCCGCAGGAGGTGGCGCTCGCAGACTGCCGCAAGGGGCTCGCCATGTTCGACAGCGTGGGCGTTCCTGTGGTGGGCGTCGTCGAGAACATGAGCTACTTTATCTGCGACCAGTGCGGCAAGCACCACAACATCTTCCGCGAAGGCGGTGGCGAACGCATCGCGAAAAGCTGGGGCGTGCCGCTCATCGCGAAGGTGCCGCTTGAACCTGCGGTGGCGGGTTGTGGCGACGAGGGAACTCCGGCCGTGCTCCGGTACCCGAACTCCGAATCGGCGAAGGCTTTTATGCAGGCGGCCGATGCGACTGTCCGGGCGCTCTCGGTTTTTGAATCCGAAGGCGACGGCGTTCTCAAGACTTTCAATTTCGAATTCGCGGAACTTCCGGAGGAGGACGTATGATTCAGCCCAAGAAGATTTTCAGGACAAAGGACGGCAGGCTCGGGTTCGAGTGGAACGATAGTTCACGTGGAGCATGTTCCATACGCGAACTTCGCCTCGCATGCCCCTGTGCGCTCTGTGTCGACGAGCATACCGGCGAAAAACTGCTTGACGAATCCACCGTTTCTGCCGATATAAAATTGGTAAAGGTCCAATCCATCGGTCGCTATGCGGCGGGACTGACCTTTAGCGATGGTCACAACTCGGGAATTTACCCTTACGACAAGTTAAAAGAATTGACGAAAAACGCGTAAAAAACCATATTTGTTTGACCGAAAGGTTATGGAAGATGGATAGATAGGTGTAAAGGTTATGAGTGATTTTAACGAAGCGCTTTATTTTCGCGATTTGAATCGTTATCCGACGCTCTCCCCGCAGGAGGAGATGGCGCTCTTGACGATTATCAGGTCGGACGAGAGTGAAGAAATCCGCAAGTCCGCACTGCAGCGGTTGATTCGCGGTAACCTCCGCTTCGTGGTCAGCGTCGCCCGCAAGTACCAGGGCCGCGGCCTCGCCCTCCTCGACCTCATCAACGAGGGCAACCTCGGACTATTCAAGGCGGCAAAGCGCTTCGACATGGATAAGGACGTGAAGTTCATCTCCTATGCCGTGTGGTGGATCCGCCAGTCCATCCAGAAGGCCTTGTTTGAACAGGTGGGCGCCGTCCGTATTCCGCCCAACAAGCTTGCTCTTGTGAACCGCTTCAAGCGCGCGCTGATGCTCAATGGCGGCGACTACGACAAGACGATTTCCATGGAAGAATTCGCCCCGTTCGAAAAGGACATCGTCGAGGTGATGGAAAAGATTGTCGATATTTCCCTGGATGCGCCTATCGGTGACGATGTCGGCGGAAGCGGAGCCGATTCCGTGAGCACGCTCATGGATGTGCTTGGTTCCGACGGCAACCAGGACGACGACATGGAGAAGGAAGAACGCAAGAAGCTCATCCAGGAAACGCTTGCTTCGCTCCCGCGCCGTGAAGAGGAAATCCTCCGCATGTTCTATGGACTTGACACCGTGGAAGACACGACGCTCAAGGATATCGGCGAAGACCTGCGCCTTTCCCGTGAACGCGTCCGTCAAATCAAGAACAAGACCTTGCGCCGCCTGCAGCGTAGCAAGGAACATAAAGAAAAACTTGTCGATTTCCTGGAGCTTTAATGTCTCGATCATCGTCGGCGGCTCGTAAGGCCGCATATTGGTTTCTGGCTGTATGCTGCGGAGCCCTCCTTGCTTTTGGCGGCTTCAGGCTCTATGAAGAATTCGGCCCTTCCAAGATTTCGGTCGATGGAGTCCCGTTCGGGGTCCCTGCGGGAACTACGGTAGTCCGTGGCGACACTCCCGACATGAACAAGCAGCTCGAACAGCTTCCCCTGCAGACCCAGACCGAAGTCCGTCGCGCTTTTGAACTTTCCCGTTCCGGCTCCAGCCGTCCCGCCTACGAGATTCTCGATGCGGTGGTCCTCCTGTTTCCGAGCCTGATGCCTGCTGTGTGGGGTGAAGTTAATACTTTGTTCGAAATGGATTCCCTCACGGAACAAGAAAGGGAACGCCTGAACCTGCTGGTGGCGCGCCTCCAGACGGCCTATCCCAATTCCGGCGTCGAGGCTTACCTCGAAAGCCGCAAGGCGTTCGCTGCAGGAAACTCCTCGCTTGCCATGCAGCTGGTCCGCGCTGCGGCAGAAAAGGCGCCTGCCCTTTACGAGGCGAGGCTCTGGTACGGGATGCTCCTGATGAACGAAGGGCGCTATGCGCAGGCGGTCGCCGAGACGCGCACGGCCATCAGCCTTTCGGCGGGGAACTCCCCGCGCGCTTACGAGACTCTCGCTAAACTCTATCACGACCAGGGCATGCTCGACAGCTGTTCTGCCGTTGTGGAATATGCCCTTTCGCAGTATCCCGTAGATGCGGAACTTATGCTGCTCCAGGGATACCTCGCGGAATACCGCGGGCATTTCGATGCCGCCGACAAGATTTATCAGCGCATCCTCGCGTTCCGCCCCGAATTCAAGAAGGCTGCCGCCGCATCTGCCACGCTCGGTGAAAAGTCTCCTCCGGGACCGGGCTCCGCGGTGAACCTCACGCCCAGGGACCGTGCGCAGATGGCCATCGATATCCTGGAACCGCTGGTGGACCGCTATCCTGAAAACCTGCCGCTGCGCGAAGCTCTCGGCCTTGCCTTTCTCAAGGGCCGCGAATTTGAACGTGCCCGCATCCAGTTCCAGGAAATCATGGGGCGCGATGCGGAATATCCCGATATCCAGTTGCGCCTCCAGGAAGCGAACGTGACGAAGCCTGCGCCGGTCTCGGGTTCCGACGGCCTGGCCGCGAACTTGAACCGTGCACTCGACAGCATCAAGGGCTCGACGGCGCCGACAAAGGAACATGACTTCACGACGATGCTTGGGCACTACCTTGTCCGCTACGGAGCGACTCCGGGTGAATTTTTCAAGAAGTACGCCATCAGCAATTTTCGCCCCATCAAGACGAACGTGTGGCAGGAGACTTTCTACGAGGCGCCCTACCGTCATACCTATACGGTGGTGTTCGATTCGCTCAACCATTTCCGCAAGGTCCATGTGACGGTTTTTGATTCCTCTTCTTCTTCGAACCATATCGGGCTTGCCCCCGAAATCTACACGCGGCTCCTGAAGCAGAACTCCCGCATATCGGGAATCGGCAGCAGCACGGGCGAGACGGTCTGCAGCGACAGCGTCGTTATCGATGCCGCCGTGTGGGAGACGCAGGATAACTTCGAAATCCTCGCCCGGTTCGTGGGGGTGCAGGCTGAAGTGCGCATGGTCCGTTTCGACAAGTCCGCGCTTCCGCCAGGGCTCAAGCTCTGCGACTATATTCCCTACCTGAAGGAATTCTAGAACTTTGCCGAAAATTGGCCACGTTGCCGGATAACGGCGGTGGCTAATTTTGTATTTTTACACATATGTTGCGCATCCGCTATATCGTGCTCGTTTTTGCCGCCTTTCTGTTCGAGGGCTGCACGTGTTGCGCATACCTGAACCACATGTTTAACGCGGAACGCCTGTACGACGAGGCGACCGAGATGCGGACGGCGCGTCTGGATAGCGTGCCCGATGCGGAAGCGTCTTCGCCGTCTAGCGAAGAACGCCAGAAATACGACAAGGTCATCGAGAAGGGCTCCCGCGTCCTCGAACGTTTTCCCAAGAACAAGAAGCGCACTGCCGAAGCCGTGTTCCTTATCGGGGAATCCTTCCGTCACAAGGGCGAATGGGGCAAGGCGATAATCAAGTACGACGAGTTTGAACGCTATTTCGCCGACCACGATTCCATGCGCACGGTGGAATACCAGCGTGCCTACTGCCTTTACAAGAACCAGGAATACAACATCAGCCGGTTTGCCCTGGAACCTGTCATTGCAAGCAAGGACCATCCTTACTATTTCCAGGGGCTGAACCTGCTTTCGCTTCTGGATGAGAAATCGGAACATCCGGACCAGGCCATTGCCGCCTTGGAAGCGGTGCTGGCCGATACGGCGGGGACGCCCTTCATGCGGGCGAAGGCGCACTTCCGGTTGGCGGGGCTCTACTACAAAAAGGAAAACTGGGACAAGGCGCGGGAACATTACAAGGCTCCCGAAATCGAACAGCTGACCGTGCGCGAAAGACAGACGGCGGGCGAACAGGCTGCGGAATGCCTCATCAACAAGAAGGAATACCTGAAGGGCGCCGACGAATACAAGGAACTCTACAAGAATCCGGAATATGAGGCGAAGAAGGGGGATTACCTGGTGCGTATCGGTGAGGCTACCTTGCTCGGCGACCGCTATCCCGACGCTTTTGTCATCTTCCAGAAGGTGAACACGGAATACCCGAAGTCGACGAATGCGGCCCGCAGCTACTTTAACCTCGGCGACTACGAGCAGACCAAGAAGCTCAATTACGAACAGGCGATGGTCTACTACGACAGCAGCTTTATCTCGAGGACGATTTCGGAATGGGGCAAGATGAGCCGCGAACGCCGCGATGCCCTGCGCAAGCTTGTCACGCTCAGGAACCAGAGCGATGACATGAAGCAGAAGGATTCGATTCCCAACATGGACCACTTTTTCGGCGTGGAGTTCGCGATTGCGGAACTGTTCCTGTTCAAGCTTTCCGAAGTGGACAGCGCGATTGCTAGGCTTACGGAAATTATCGAGACGACGGATGACTCGGTGAAGGTGTTGCGGGCGACTTACGCGCGGGCCTTTATCTACGACGAGTTCAAGGGTGACGAGGACAAGGCGGAAGAACTCTACAAGGAAGTTATCGAGAAGTTCCCGGGTACCGAGTACGCAAAGCAGGCGCAGGCGAACCTGGGCATGAAGGTGACCATCAAGACCCGCGACGACGAGGCCCGCGAAATCTACATGCGCGCGGAGAGCCTCTGGACGGTGGCGACGGAAATTCCTCTCGACCAGATGGAACTCGTGGATACGGCGTATGCGAATGCCTTTGCCGTATTCGACAGCCTCTACAACGAATATCCGGACACGGAATCGGGAATCCAGGCCCTCTACATGAAGGCTATCTACTATCGCATGAATCCGGAGCGCCTGGATAGCGCGGTGGCAATCTACAAGACCCTTCGCGACAAGCATGGCCGCACTCCGTGGGGCCAGGAAGCGGCGAAGGTCCTGAATACGAGACTCAAGACGTCGGATTCCGACCTCGAACGCTTGCGCAAGCGTGTGAAGGAAAGTGTCGAGCACATAGAGCAGCTTTCGGCGCAGTATTACCAGAACCTTAGCAAGAAGCCCGAAGAAAAGCAGGCCGAGGTCAAGACCAAGGAAGACGAGGTGCTCGAGAATACGTACAACAGCATGTACGATTTCGAGTAGGGGAGGCCTGTGCGCGCGTTCCTGGCTTCGTTGGCGTGTGTCGCGGTCCTTATTTCGGGATGTGCGGCGGGCAATGCGAAAATCGCATCGCGCAAGGGCTACGTGCGTTTCCCCGAAAAGCATTACGCGTTTGGCGAAAAAGCCGAAATCGGCCTGAAGATTCGGGGTGAGGCGAGCTATTACGGACCCGGATTCCATGGCAAGCAGACGGCGAGCGGAGAAATCTTTGACCAGGAAGACTACACCTGTGCGCACAAGAGCCTGCCCTTCGGTACAAAACTGAAGGTGGTGCGCGTCGACAACGGCAGCAACGTCGTGGTGCGCGTGAATGACCGGGGCCCGTACGTCGATGGTCGCATCCTCGACCTGAGTGTCGCCGCCGGGAAAAAGATAGGCCTTGACAAGGTCGGTCACGCCGAGGTGGT
>NZ_DFHR01000007.1:0-614 GCF_002371935.1 Fibrobacter sp. UBA3718
ATTGATCCAGGTTCCTGCGGCGGTCGGGACTTCGGAAGCCTTGGACTTGGCGATCATGCCGAACAGCTTGGGAACTGCGACGGCGGCGAGGATGCCCATGATCACGATCACGACCATCAATTCGATAAGGGTAAAACCTTGTTTCTTCATAGTGTACTCCTTGTTGTTTGTGACACACTTGTTTGAGTCCTGGCCCGGAATTGAGCGTTCGACTCGTTTACTTCCCTAATATACACAATTTTTTTCGGAAAAGCAATAGTTTTGTCAAACTTTTGTCATTTTTGTGTCATAACAACCTGGAGCAGACGCAAAAATTGCTTTTTTCGACCAAAATCGCCGTTTTAGGGGTGTTTCGGATGCTTACAATTATAGATTTTTTTCGCAAAAAAGGGGACTTCCGCCGAATTTTTTTATTCCAATGTGGAATATATCACACCCCTTTTGTCACGGTTTTGTCATTTGGCCCAAGCAAAAGAAACGCGGCGACCGCTCAGCGGCCGCCACCAACTGTTTCTTTATATGAATACCTACAGTTTACCGAGGTCGCGGAGCATTTTCTCGTACTTGTCAGCACGAGCCCTTTCTTCGCTAGCACGAGCTTCTGCCGCGTCTGC
>NZ_DFHR01000007.1:775-45924 GCF_002371935.1 Fibrobacter sp. UBA3718
TGCTTCTGAATTTCGTCAGCACGATCCTTCGCCTCGAAATAACGCCTTTCAGCATCATTTGCACGATCCCTTGCCTCGAAAAAGCGCTTCTCTGCATCATTTGCACGATCCCTTGCCTCGAAAAAGCGCTTCTCTGCATCATTTGCACGCTGGCGTTCCTGGTCTACGGCGATGTCGATTTCCTGCTGCCAAGTCATATAGCGTTTCCTCGTTTCGTTGTCCGTCTGGTACCACCAAATATAGAAAAGCACTTAACATACATCAAATGCGAAATGTGGAATGTGTGGTGTGAGATTTATTATTACAAGCTGTTTTAGTTATAGCGTTAAGTATTCGAATAATCGCTCGGCAAGGCGAAACAATATCTTCAAATTCCTTTGCCTCTAAATACTGAGCTTCATGCAATAATTCTAGCCAATACTCTGTTTCACCCGATTCCTTCAAAGCAATATACATTTTTGCAATAAAATCGGCCTTACTTTGAGCAAACTGCGCCTCTTTTATATTAGCGCCGATACTTGTGCCGCTACGAAGCAATTGCTTGCTAAGAACAAATTCTCTTTTACTTGACACCAAATATTGATGCAACCGTACAACCCGCAAGGCGAACGTTTTACTTAACAAGAGCACATCATTCTGTTTTGCAGTAATTCCTTTCACTCCATGTATCTTATTACCATCACACATTTCACACCTCACATTCCACACCGATTCGCCGGTCCGTGATGGGGAGCTGTTCAAAGGGTATGCGTTTGTTTTCCATTTTTCCGTTTTATGGCGGGAACGCCCCCGCAAAGGCGGATAGAGATGGCCCTATCTATACTATAAAACGATTTCGCGGCGAAAATAAGCCAAACGGGGCGTGAAAATTTTGTTTACACAAAAAAGGACGAAACGGTTCGCACACCATACTTCAAAAAACAGTTGGCAAAATCAAGGAAGCACTGTCAAACCAGGTAATTATTCTGATATTCTAGTCATCGTTATAAATTACCTCGCCGGTAGCCAATAAGGCAATACGTTCCAGGTCAAATACCTTGCCGGCCCTGCCGTCCGGCCGGTCTACCGGCTTTATGACGCAAAACGAGCCTATGCCGTAGACTATATTCACTTCCGAATACAGGTCACGATATTTCAGGGTAAAGTTGTAATTTTCCCACTCGTCATCGTCGTCGTGCCATATGAAGTCGCCGAAGGCCTGGTTATACAGGTTCTGGTAAAAGAACTCCATGCACGTCCAGATTTCTTCCTTGTCCGCGCCTTCATAGCCGTACATCAGGGATTCCTCCTCAAACGACTTTCTTTCTTTTACGAGCTCGACAAGCTTTACCAGCCAGATCCTGCCTTCGAGGCTTCCCATATCCTTTTCGACAAGGGTTTTCCGTGTCATCTAATCGCAGTCCTTGCTGATAATATACTTTTCCTTGTTTAACTTTTAGGGCTTCGCCCAGCCTATTCTAAATATATCCGATTATTGCATTATGCGCAATAGCAACACTTTGGGTGTCTGAGCCGTCCCGGATTCACACAGGCTCTTGTGGCGGAAATCCTTCGAACTCCATATCGTGGATAAAACTTACAATCTATCTAAATTATTGTTCGCTTTCCCAATTTCACGGTTTTGTCACTCAAAGCAAAAAAGCCCGTTCAATGCACGGGCTTAAAGTGTTTTGTTGCGCGGGTCATGTATCCGGCGAATCGATTTCCTTCTTGAGTTCAAGGACGGTTGACTGGGGAAGCCCCGTATTGCGGGCCACTTTTTCAACAGAATCCCCGTCCAGAAGGAAATTCTTTGCCACTTCCTTCGCCTTCTTCCGGGCTGCGCCGTACTCCCAGTACGACTTGTCGATGTCCTTCATCATGTTGCTGAGCATATGAATTATTTTGCCGAATAAGGACGAGTCGATTCGCACACCATACAGGCGTCTTCGCTTTCGTAAGCAACACTATCATGATACATTGTTTCAGGAGCTACGTCTACTTTGCCGTCGTCCCAAGTCACGATTCCGTGAAAAAGGCTAGGCTTACTGAAAACAGCCTCGTCATCAAGCACCGAGAATGCAGATCCCTTAAGAGATTTCGTATCAAACAAGCGCTTTTCACCAGTAGAAAACGTTAGCAACAGCATCCTGCCCACAAGAGGTTTTACCTCCGTGACCTTGATGTTCTCTTCAAAAGAGCCCGCATAGCAGATGCCATCCATTATAAACATAAATCCATCCTATTGCATCGGAGCAATCTTTTCAAAGTGTTCGCCTTTTACAGCTAGGTTCCATGCCTTATAGGCATCTTCCTCATGAAAAGCAAGCCAGCCCGTCACCATCTTCAATTGCTTGTGAGGAAGCGACCCGGCCAAAAGTTCGCCATCAATACCGATTACAGCCTCAAAATCCCCGTAATAGACATGTACATGAGGCTTGTTATGTTGCTTTACATCACAAAACAACATGTAAATAACCATTCCAGCAAATCGACTTAGTTCAGGCATCTTCGCTCCAAGTTTCTATTTTTGAATATAGTTTTTTGTGTTTAAAAAAACAAGTTCACTTGATGGAATACACCAACTTGTTGGCGAAATAGTGTTCTTACTTAGCAAATTATCGCGCACACACACAAAAAAAATTTCTTTACGCAAAAAGCCCGTTCAATGAACGGGCTTAAAGTGTTTTGTTGCGCGGGTCATGTATCCGGCGAGTCGATTTCCTTCTTGAGTTCAAGGACGGTTGACTGGGGAAGACCTGTATTGCGGGCCACCATTTCGATGGGAAGTCCGTCCAGAAGGAAGTTCTTTGCCACTTCCTTCGCCTTCTTCCGGGCTGCGCCGTACTCCCAGTACGACTTGTCGATGTCCTTCATCATGTTGCTAAGCATATACCTTGCACTAAAATTACACAATTTTACTTCTTTTTGCAATACCCGGAACACGGGATCGCTTGCGAATTCGCTAAAATCGCCTTCCTTGTTAAGCGTGTCGATGGCGTGGAGCCACTGGGCGATGCGACTGCGGTCACCGGCGAACTGATCGGTGTGCTTCAGGAACTTGTTCACCTCGACGAGCGTCACCGTCTGCCGTTCGAAATACACGCGCTGCTCCTGGTTGCGCAACTGCACCGTGTGGAGGTAGTTCGGCGAGCCCTTGAAGGCGTCAAAGAACTGGAAACTTACCACGTGCAGGTTTTCAAGCGGGGTGAAATCGCCCGGCTTTTCCATGCTGCCCGTAAGGCGCGCCACGTAGAGGACCAGTCGGTCACTGTACAGCGAGTCGTTGTTCTCGTGCTGGACGTCGATGGAGATGCGGTCGCGGGGCACGCCGTGGCCGCGGCCGTTGGTCAGAAGCAGGTCGGGCTCGATGCTGCGGTATCCCAGCTCACTGGGGACGTACGGGTTCACGAGCTGCGGGTTCTCAATGCGGTCCGAGCCCACGAGGTTCAACGCCGCGTTGATGAGGTCGGTCGTGAGCATCAAGTTCTTCTCGCTGGCGAGAATCTTCTTGATGCATCCGTCGTTGTAGAAATAGACGTTCCGGTGCTCATGTTCCTTGACGATTGCACCGATGTCCTGACCGTTGTCGTTTGCGGTCTTGAGTTTCTTGAGAAAGATTGCGAATTCCTCTCTTGTCATTTTATTCCGTTTTATAGCGGGAACGCCCCCGCGATGGCGGATAAGGAAGACCCTATCTATACATAAAAACGGCCGAAACGGGAAAATGTTCCAAAAATGCCAAAAAATTTTTCTTTACGCAAAAAGATCCTCGCCTACGCGAGGATGACGAAAAAGATCGCGGGGATGACGACAAACGCCCCGGCAAAACCGGAGCGTTTATGGATTGGGGTGTGGAATTTCTTACTTCACGATAATGCGGAACACGGAGCCTGCATTGCCGCGGACGAGGTAGGAGCCTGCGCGCTTGACGGAGTTCTTGGTGAGCGCGCGGAGGTCTTCGACGCCGTGGGTCGTGAATTTCGCCACGAGGCGGCCCTGCATGTCGAACACGCTGTAGTTGCGTTCGTTCTCGGGGAGCAACACCATGGGGCGGCGCGGAATGTCGGTCTTGTCGCTCGGGCCGATATCGGCCGTTTCCGTCACGTCCTTCTCGGGCTGGTTCTCGTAAATCTCCTTAATTTCCTTCTGGCCATACGGTGCAGGCGGAAGGTCGTTCGTACCGAAGTTGCGGAAACCGAGCAGCGAGTATTCGGTCGGGTCGTTCAGTTGCTTGCGGATAGGCGCAATGCGGAACTTGTGAGAGTATTCGCGGTTTGCGTTCAGACGGTATTCGTTGAGCGGTTCCGCACCCCAGCTGTTGATGCCGCCGAGGCCCATCTGACGCAGGTCGACACGCATCGTGATATCCTTGTTGCGCTTGAGTTCCCACGGAAGCTTGGTATCGGAAAGCTGTTCCGGAGTGTAGTGCTGCGCGTTGAATTCCATGCGCGGGGAGCCCACGACCATCACGCCCTTGCCCGATTTTTCGTTGGTGAGCGTCGCCCACTTCACGTCGGTGCGCTGGCCCGTTTCGCCGATTTCCATGTACATGACCGTCATGGAATCCACGAGAGTCGAGTAGATGCCCATGAAGCTGCCGCGGTTACGACCGATGTAGTTCTCGTCGGGGCCGCGACCGAAGTAGCGAACCTTTTCGTAGCCGCCCGGCACGGTGAATAGCGTACCCACGTTCGGGATGTAGCTCCTGGAGCCGTCCGGAGTAAACGAGTATTCCACCACGATATCGCCACTGCCGTACACGTAGTAGGTCATCTTCATCTTGGAACTGCCCACGTCCGGGAAGCTGAAGTTGAATGTCACCCGGGTTTCCTGCGGAGAGACTTCGTTGACTTCGGAAGTCACGGAGCGGCTCTTGCTCGCCTTGCGCCATTCGCCATGGCCACGTTCCATGTTGTAGCCCTTGTCGTTGTCGGTCGGGGCGCGCCAGAAGTTCGGGATACCGCCGTTCTTGATGATGGTATCGCCATCGAGAACATAGCTCGCAAGCGTACCCGCCTTCTCGTCGAAGGAAATCTTGAAGTCGGTTCCTTCGATGGTGAGGCCGCTCCCCCTAGAAACCCTGTGACCATCCAGAGTGCTGACATCCACTTCGGTAGACCAGAGCTGTCCCAGGTTGATGCCGAACTGTTCATGGGCGACGCTGTGACCCGCCTTGGCCCAGAGTTCATCCTTCTTCAGGCGGAAATCGATATCCAGGAAATACTCAGCACCGATTGTCGTCTCGATATCCGGCATTTCGATGGTCACTTCCTTCTTCTGCAGAGGCCCGATATTCATCTGCGAGCCGCTCAGCTTGCCGTCCTTGATAACCTTGCCGTTCTCGCGGATCTGCCAGTAGGCATCGAGGAAGTCGCCGAGGTTCTTGAACAGGTAGCGGCTCTCGATTTCGATCTTGCCCTTCGCGGCGTCGACGTTCTTCACGCGAAGCTGGCTATACTGGTACTTGACCTCCCACATTTCGGGCTGAATCTTTCTGTCCGGGAACACGAGGCCGTTCGCGCAGAAGTTGTCGTCGTTCTGCCAGTCGCCCCACATGCCGCCGAATTCCCAGTACGGAGTACCCTTGTGGTGCAGTCCCTGGTCGATGAAGTCCCAGATGAAGCCGCCAAAAGCCCGCGGGTTGCCGTAGAAGGCGTTCATGTATTCCTGGAGGTCGCCCACGGAGTTGCCCATGGCGTGTTCGTATTCGCAGAGCATCACGGGTTTGTTCGCATCCTTGTAGCCGGTAATGTAGTCGTAACCCCAGTACATCTGGCTTGTCACGTCGGCATTGTTGTTGTCGCCTTCGTAATGCACGTAGCGGGTAGAGTCGATTTCGTGGGCACGCTGGCGTTCGGAGGCAAACACATTGCCGTTACCGGCCTCGTTGCCGAGCGACCACAGGATGATACTCGGGTGGTTCTTGTCGCGCTGCACCATGCTGTTCAGGCGGTCCACCACCGGAGCGCGCCAGTCATCGCTGCTCTTGGGCAGGTCGCCGTTTGCGCCGTGGCTTTCCACGTTCGCCTCGTCAATCACGTAAATACCGTACTTGTCGCAAAGGTCGTACATTACCGGGTTGTTCGGGTAGTGCGACATGCGGAGAGCGTTGATATTGAACTGCTTCATCAGGATGATATCCTGTTCCATGCGCTCGTAGTTCACTGCGCGTCCGTTATCCGGGTCGAGCTCGTGGCGGTTCACGCCGTGGAACTTCACCGGCATGCCGTTCACCAGCAGGCGCGGGACTCCATTGTCCTTCTTGATTTCGACCGTGCGGAAACCAATCTTGTTGCTTTCGACCTGGATTATCTTGCCCGCGTTATCCTTGATGGTGAGCACCGCCGTGTAGAGGTACGGCGTTTCTGCAGACCAGCGATTCGGCTTGGCATACGGGATTTCGAAATGCACGCTCTTTTCGCCACCGTTCGCGCCGATACCCGAGACCTTCTGCGCGGTCGGGGCAATCACTTCGCTGCCGGCGTCGTTGTAGAGCGAAAGTTCCACCGTATATTCGCCCGAAGAGGAACCCGTGGAGTTGTAAATCCAGGCGGTTGTCTTCAGCAAGCCGTCAGTATAGTTGTTCGTGAGGGTAGCGTCAATCTGGAAGTCCTGAATATGGACCTCGGGCACGGCGTAGATGTACACGTCACGCATGATGCCCGAAAGGCGGATGAAGTCCTGGTCTTCGAGCCAGGAGCCGTCGCACCAGCGGAACACCTGCACCGAGATGTTGTTCTCGCCCTTGCGCAGGTACTTGTTGATATCGAACTCGTGACCCGTGAAGGAGTCTTCGGAATAACCCACGTAGTTGCCGTTCACCCACACGTAGTAGGCGGATTCCACGCCCTCGAAATGCAGGCGGATGCGCTTGCCGGCCCACTTGTCGGGTACGGTGAAGGTGCGGCGGTAGTGGCCCACAGGGTTAAAATCGGTCGGGGCGCCCGGAGCGGACACGCGGTTGTTCTGCGCCCACGGGTAAACCACGTTGGTGTAAATCGGGTGGTCGTAGCCGAGAATCTGCCAGGAACTCGGCACAGGGATTTCGTCCCAGCCGGACACGTCGTAGTTGTCCTTGTAGAAGTCGTTGTTGCGCTGGCTCGGCTTGTCCACATGGTAGAATTTCCACTTGCCCGAAAGCGTCTGGTACCATTCGGATGCATGGCGGTCGCCCTTGATGGCCTCCTGCACCGTAGTGTAGGGCATCGAGGTCACGTGCGGGTTAAGCCGGTTCACACCGAAAACGCGCGGTTTGCCGTTCCATTCGTCGTTCGGGCCGCTCTGCGCAAAAGCGGAGCCCGCAAGCGCGGCAAAAATGGCCGCACACGAAACAACCTTGGCTATTTGGGAATTCTTCATAACATCCTCTTTGTTTATTCTACACCATAAAGAAAAATACCCCTTTTTGAGGGGCATTTAAATGTCATTTCGGCAAGTTCCGTGGATATTTTATCAAGAGGGGATGGGCTTTTTAATCAAAATTCAGCCGCAAAGTCCGGATTCCGAGCGATTTTCCCCGAACCGAAACCATGATAGCGAAATGCCCCCTGCCGAGTCCGGAAAGGTCCATCACGGCCGATTCCCCGGCAAACGCGGAGCGCATCACCTCGTTTCCCTGCATGTCGAATATGCGGACCGTCTTTGTCCCGCCCGTTCGGGCATTCACGGCCAGGCGGCGGCCATCTAGCGACATGGAGAATTGCGGAGGCACCTGCGTCTGCACGGCAAACGTGGCCGACGAAACCGCTTCTGCCGAGCTACTGGACTTGACCGTCTCGGAACTGCTGGAGACGGCCTCCACCGAGCTGCTGGACTGCGACGACGAAGATCCCGCAGACGAAGCCGGGACCGGCGATTCGCATTTTGCGACCTTGACGGATGCGTCCAGAGTAAAACATACAAACGAATCATCCGCCTTCACGAAGTTGAATACGCCCGGAACCGGAGAGGCCGTTTCCGACTTGTAGACCAGCGGCGAATAGGAAGTCTTGGAGCCCCATGTTCCACTCAACAGCGACGCCTTGATATCGACGCGGTTAAAATTGCCCATTCCGTTGATATTGTTGTTTTCCCAGGCCTCCAGCTCGTACTTGATATACCAGACCCAGACCCCGTTGTAGGCGTAGTCCTGCCCATGCGTAATGCCGGTATCGTATCCCTTTGCCGGGCGGTATTCCACAATAAAGTATTCATCCTTGTCGGACGGGTTCGTGACCGAATACGCCTGGCCCTGGTCGATATCGCCAAGCATGATTACGCCCGTATCCGCGGTCGTGAGTTCCGAAAGCGTCATCCAGCCCATCGTCTCGCGTTCGAACGCATTGAACTTTGCAGGGATCCGTCCGTTTTCATTATACATTCCCAACGACATCAGGTCGTAGGAGGCGGCACCCAGTTCATCTTCGCCCGAATCCCTTACCCCGTAATGGTCCATAAGCCCAAGCACATGCGCAAACTCATGGACAAAGATGCCGAACTTGTTCAAGTTGCCCGCCCTGTACAAATCGTTGTCGGCGTCTTCGAGCTGGGCGATCAGGAGATACTTGTCAAAGACATAGCCGAAATTGTTCGGCTTGTATCCGAAAGGAGCACGGAACACGTTGTTCGAACCATTGGCCTGCATCCAGAACTGGTGCGCCCAGAAGTCCTCGCTGTAGACCAGGACATCCTCTTCGCGTCCGGGGAACAGGAAAATAAAGCCGTCCACCAGCTTCTTGTTCCTGTTCGACACGTATTTGTCCACGTCGAAATCCGCACGCTTCACGAGCAGGTCAACCCCCTCCTTCGTCAATTCGTTTTCGTAGAGCGAGTCGTTTGCCGAATTCACATACTGCACAAGCTCTTTAGAAATCGTGATGGGGAAAATGTCGAAATGCGGGCTGAAGTTACCGTTGGAAGATTCCAGATAGAAATCGCGCACGCTGCCGATGTTCCCTTCGCTATCGGAATAGCCTTCCTCGTTAAAAAAACGCCACATCCTTGCAGAATCGACAGCGGCCTGTTTCGGGGTCGAGACCAGCAGCACGGGGAACCACCTCTCGCCCATCACCCAGTTTTCGGCACGCGGGCGCTTGCGCTTGACGGCGGTACCCGTCGCATCGTAGGAATAGTCAGCCGCGACAGCGTCGTATGCCACGTTCTGATTCCGGAAGCGTTCTCCCTTTTTTGCCCTGTAGGCCTCGCGGGCGGCCGCCTGGTCAATACCGGCGACAAAAGCCGTTTCGCGGGAATCGCGGAGCGCAGGGTCCTTCGCCTTCACTCCCGAACGCAGGCCGTCATTGCCGACGTAGACGAAATCCCCCGCGGAATCGCGTTCCACGAGCAGCCCGTCGGCGGTCTGCACAAAATGATAATGTTCATCGCCCAAGGTGCGCACGCTCAGCGTCGAGCCGTCGGACTGCACATGCTTTTTTACAAAGGGGTTTGCCGGATGCGCGAGAGCACCCGTCACGCACAAAGCGGATACAAGCAACGTTGTCTCAAGCAGTTTCATCGGATACCTACCATTCTATAGCCCAGCGATTTCCCTGCCGCATCCACGCGCACAATCAAGAAACCGCTCCGTGAAACAAGCGAACGCGACTTACGGAGGTTTACGCCATGCGACATTCCATCAAACGATTCCGCAAAGACCAGGTGCCCCTGCATGTCAAAAAGCCGCACCGTTTTCGCTCCCGCCACCGGGGCAAGCACATTCAGCATTCCGCCTTCGTAGCGCACCTCGAAACCCACGTGCGGCACGGCGTCCGCGGCAATCCGTTCCGTAGCCGAAGAAGAAGCCACGTCCGTCGACGAACTGCTGCGCCACGGCCACCGGAAAGAAGAACTCGACGAGGAACTCATTACGGCGCTGCTGGAACTCTCCACAGAACTGCTCGAAGCTACGGAGCTGCTAGAAACCACGAAACTGCTCGAGCTTTTTGCAAGTTCGCAGTTGCCGACAGCGACGGATCCGTCTACGGCAAAGCACACTAGGTCGTCCTGTTCCTTTATATTGAAGAGTCCCGGAAACACTTCCACATTCTTCCACGAAAGCACGGGCGAAAGTTTCGTCACGTTCTGGCTTCCGGGGAACGGGTCATCCTTCAAGTGCGACCCGCCGTAGGATGAAGAGGCAAAGCCGTCGTAGTAGTCCGTCACGCGCAGGTTTCCCGCTTCCACGACATCCACGCGCTGGTGCCTCGGCACATCGTTGAGGTTGTCATCGGTCCACGAATTCGCATCGTAGTCGATATGCCACACGAGCAATCCATGGTTCGGGAGGGCGGCGTCCCACTTGACCTTCTGGCGGTTCTCGAACACGAACCACTCGTTTTTGCTCGCACCCGCATGGTAGGCAAAGTTGCTCGTACCGAGCGGCGGGAGCGTTTTCACTTCGGAATCTTTTTCGAGAGTCGTGTATTCGAGCCAGCCCATGAAATTCCGTTCGAAAGCGCTATAGTTCGGAGGATTGTTCTGCCCGTTATACATGCCGGTCGCCATCACGTCCCACGCGTGCGCACCCGGAGCCTGGGTATCGGAATTGGAATAACTTATGTAGCAACTGTCGCTCCATACGCAGTAATGGTCCCTGAGTCCCATGGTATGGCTGAACTCGTGGATAAACCTCTCGAAGATATCACCGACCTGGTTCAAAATAAAGTAATTGTTAAATCGTTTCCCGTTTCCGGCACTCAGTCTTCCGCAAGCGTTCCACCGAAGTTCATACTGGAACCCGCCCAGGTGAGAATCGCCCGACTCGACGATGTTCCCCGCATACAGGACCGCAAAGGCATCGACCTCGCCATCATTATCGGAATCGTAGGCACCCGCATCGAACGACGGATATTTCGACAAGACCGCGGCAATCGTCTTTTGGATCAGCTGATATTCCACGCCAATATAATTCCGGAAAGAATCGCTGACCTTGACGATATAGAGGTCGAAAGACGGAACGAATAGTCCTCCCGACTGGTCTATGAAGTAATCGCGGATCGAGCCGACGTAGTTCTTCGCCTTGTAATTTTCCTGGTTCATGTAGGCATACGTACTGGCGGAATCCGCATTCGTCGTGTTGTTGTCTTCTACCAGGAATACGGGAAAGCGGTTCGTGCCATTCGCATGCGAATATGCCGCCGGAAGCCTCAGGACAGGCGGGACATCTTCTGCGGCGGAAGCGGATGCATTAGCACCCCCAGCGGCGTCCGGACTTTTCGCCGTGGGCACCCAGGAAGCGCGTTTCGATTTCTGCCTGGAATCGGGCCGTTTGTACCTGTCGGGGTGCTTTTCCCTGTGCCTGTCGCGGACCTTCTGGTTGTCGAGGCCGTTCAGGAACGCCTTTTCTTCGGCAGTGCGCCTTGCGGGATTTTTCGCCTTGAACCGGGAACGTTCGGCATTCTCGTCCGCAAAGAAGAACACTCCGTTCGAATCGCGCATCACGAGGAAGCCGTCTTCTGTCTGCGTGAAACGGTAATGTTCGTCGCCGAGCGTACGGACAGAAAGGGAATCGCCATCGTTATCGATAGTCCTGAGCACGGGATTCGAGGGATAGGCAAACGACATGGCCGTCAGCCCAGCGCACAAAGCCGAGCAAAAGAAAAACTTGTCAAGAGAATGGGTTCCCATTACCAAACCGCTCCTTTACATTCATCAAACAGCATTATAAATATATCCTCGGATACGTGCAAAAACAATCGCACGAAATGATTTTTTCGTGCAAAACTTGTGTTTGTCGCCTGTTTTTTACGATTTTCGAGCGGGAAGGTCCCGTTTTTAGCGCACTGCGGGTGCCACCCTGAAATACCCGGCAAGCCGGCCGCCCAACTCGAGACGCACCACGAGGGGAGAGCCATGAGCCATGCGGCCGAGGTCAAGTCGATGCGATTGGCCCGCGAACGAAGCCGAAGCGAGCGCATTGCCCTGCATGTCGAAGACGCGGACAATTTTCATTCCGGATTCGGACACACGGATTTCGAGCGTGCGACCTTCCATCGCGATATGGAAGCCAGCCGCTCCCGGAACGTCGCGCCCCGCGAATGTCGTCGAGAAGCTGGACTCCGGTTCGAATGACGAACTCGACTGGACGCTGCTGGAGGATTCCACGCTCGAGCTGGATTCGAATTGCGCGCTGCTGGAGCTTTCCTCGCTGGAACTCGACCCAAGCGACGAACTGCTCGATTCGAGCGCAGAACTGCTCGACGAGACACGGACAAATTCGCAGTTTTCCACGGCAACCGTCGAATCGAGAACGAAACACACGTTCGTATCGGGCTCGACAATGCCGAAGAGACCGGCAAGCACCACGGAACTGTCCCACGCGAGCACCGGCGAAAGCTTCGTCACGTCCAGGCTTCCGGGGAACGGATCGTCCTTCTGCCGCGCACCACCGCCCTGGCTCATGTAACCGCCCGTCTGGCTGAGAACGCGGATATCGCCCGCTTCGACTATGTCCACGCGCTGGTGCTCCGGGACATCGTTCATGGCATCGAGAGTCCATGCGCCGGAATTAAATTCGATATGCCACACAAGCATCCCGTGATTCGGGAGGCCGCCATCCCATTTGACCTGCTGGCGGTTTTCGAATACATACCATTCCTTGTCATTTACGTTCACGTAGTATGCAAAGTTGTTCGTACCGAGCGGAGGGAGCGCCTTCACCTGCGAATCCACTTCAAGGGTCGTGTAATCGAGCCAGCCCATGAAATTTCGCTCGAACGCGCTGTAGTTGGGCGGCTTACGGTAGTTCCCGTTATACATGCCGGTCGCCATCACGTCCCACGCATGTGCTCCCGGAGCCTGGTAGGCGCTGTCGGCATAGTAGGCGCTGCAACCACTCATCCTCACGCAATAATGATCCTTGAGACCCATCGTATGGCTGAATTCATGGATTAGCTGCACGACATGGCTTGCACCTTGATCTATGATAAAGCAGGTGTTGAACTTTTTCCCGTCCGGCGTCTCGACAACCGAACTGTATTTTTTGAGTGTAGTCTGGAAGCCGCCCAGGTGCTTGGTCCCCAGCTTGTAGCGGGAACCCGCATACATCACGCCGAACGCATCTATCTCGCCATCGTTATCGTAGTCATAGAGCGAGGCATCGAATGACGGGTACTTTTCGAGCATCGAGAGGACGGCGCGCTTCATGAATTCCGCCTCCTTCCCGATGTATCCGCTGAAGGGTTCACTCTCGCTCACCAGGAAGATATCGAATTGCGGTTCGAATACGCCCGACGACTGATCGACAAAGTAATCCCTCGCCGACCCCAAATAGTCATCCTCGTTATAGCCTGCAACATTCAGCCGCGCATACATTCCCGCAGAATCGAGATTTTGCAATCCATTCGCTTCGCCTGCCACAAGGATTATCGGGAATCGAAGTTTCCCTGCCGAATGGTGCGACTTCGGGAGTACCTTGGGAACCCACGGTGCAGGCGCCACCCGATGTTCCATATCACGGTCCGCAAACCGGTCCGGAGTCCGGCGGCGATGTTCCCTAAACGTTTTTTCACGGTTGAGCCCGTTCAGAAACGCCCTTTCTGCGCTCTTGCGCCTGTGCGGATTCCGCGCCTTGAACTTGGAGGGTTCGCCATTTTCGTCGGCGTAGTAGAAGACATTCTTTTCGTCGGCAACCACGAGGTAGCCGTCTTCCGTACGCGTGACGCTGTAATGTTCGTCGCCCAAGTCCTGGAGTGTAAGCGAATCACCGTCGTTAATGACAACACGACGTTCACTAGGGTCAAGCGGAGACGCAAACACTGCAGCCGGCAACAATGCACATAGCAAGGCCATCCCAGCAGTCAGGCGAAATTTACCCATCAAACACTCCCTACAAATAATCTACTAGCGGACAAGCACCTTCTTCGCGCCGTAGCCGTTGACCTTCACCAGGTAGGCGCCGCTCTTCACGGGTTCCAGGTTCAGCGTCGCGCGGCCCGCATTCAAAGTACCCGAGGCGACCTTCGAGCCGTCAAGCCCGAGCACCGTCACCGTAACGCCGTTCTTTGCGCCGGCAGCGTTCACCGTGAGCATACGGCCGGAAAGGTGCACGCCAAACCCTGCGGCAACGACATTCACCTTCGGAACAGAGACCTTTTCCGGAACTGCGATAAACGGTTTGTTCTCGTCGTAACGGGCGACAAGCGCATTCATGAACCACGTGGTATGCGGGAGCCACTGTTCGTCCCAGCGCCACACCTGCCACGATTCCTTCATCGCATCGAAGCCCACCGCGGCGACACCGTCATCGGTCCAGGCGATTCCCGAACCGTCGTTGTTCTTGCCGGTAATGCCGTTCGCGATACCGCCCTTGAGCGTCGCATCGTAATTCGACTGGCCGTCATAAATATTGGGATTCTTCTTGCCGATACCGTACATCATGCAAGTTGCGTAAGGGTTCTTGCCCAGAATCCAGTCGAGCTGGTCGGCAGCGTATTTGTTCACGCCGTCATCAAGCGACTTGAGAGCATTTGCAGCATACACCGCAGCAGCGGCAAGGCTTGCAATTCGTGCATCTTCGCCCTGCCACCAGTAACCACTCTCATTGTCGTGCGGAATAAAGAAACCGTCCTTGATGGCATTGTTCGTCTTGTAGGTCTGGCGAGCATAACCGAACGGGTTTTCTACCTTGTTCGTAATGGTGACAAGCCATTTCAGGTGCTTTTCGATGGCAGTCTTCGCGGCTCTCATGATATCTGCCCCAGGAATAACGCACTCTACGTCAGGCGGACACGGTTCGTAATCCACCATGGCTTCCGCTTCCAAGTAGCGCACCAACGCCATCAGCGGGAGGCCAGCATCGCTCGCATGCCAGAACGGGCGCGTCTTCGCGTCGTCGCTCCAGAAATACCCGTCATCGCTCAAGCGACCGACAAGGTGCTCCGCACGCGCCTGCATATCCTTCTGGTACTGGCTATTGCCTGTAGCCACATAGAGTTCCGTCGCTGCGAGGAGAGCCGTGTAGTCGTCGATGATGTTTTCCTTGCCGTCGTCACAGTAGGCGCAGTTGCCGCCCATGCTCTGCTTCGAGGTCAAATGTTCGTAAGCCTTCTTCGCCGCATCCAGGTACTGCGCCGCAGTGTAGTCTCCCTTGGCCGCAATGTTCATCCCTTCGAGATGCGCCACGCGGGCAAGGCCGGCAATCGCCATGCCACCGCCTTCACGGAACGCCGTCTGGTAATCGGCACTCTTTATGCCGTCGGAACCCTTGAACGCACAGAGTTCGCGCTTGCCCATCGGGCTTCCCCAGTTGTCGAACACCGTCATGTAGAAGAATCCCTGGTCGTCGAGCATGCGCACCAGGAAATCCGCACCGAACGCCGCCTCGTCGGCAGTCTTCGCCTTGGTGCTCGTACTGCCGAGCAAATGCGGAATGTGTTCTGCCGCAAAAGCGAGCGACCACACCGTGAGCGGAATCTGCTGCGGGTTCAGGTAGTTCGCATAGGAAAGGTGCGAAAGGTACTTGCTCACGTCGCCGCTCGCATCGTACCAGCCGCCGTGGACATCGCGGGTGGCGCCGCTCCCGTACACGGGAATCTTCTGGTCCATCGCCACAATTTCTTGCCGGCTCGCGCGGTCGTTGTAGAAGTAATCCATCACCATGCCAAGAGTCTTTTGCGCAAGGGCCTTGTCACCGATGAAGAACTTCTGCGAAGCCGACGGGCTACCCGCAGACACTTCCACATGGAAACTGCCCGACTGCAGCGGTTTGTCCGTAAGCTTGATGGTGTAGAACTTCCCGTTGTTCGTCCAGTTGTCCGGATTTACGCCCGCACCGAACGTGCCTGTCGCCACGGAGGCGCCGGTCATGTCGCCATCCGGGTCAAACCACAGGGTCCACTTTTGCCCTTCGAGGTTGTCGGTGCTCTTGACCACGATAGAAATCGGCTGGTCGGAGTCGTAGCCCGCCTCGTTAAAGTAGAAGGTATTGTCCGCGAAAGCGGATGCCGCAATCGCGAGGGAAAGGGGTATAAACGTTGTTCTCTTCATGGTATTGAATATAAGTTTTCGGGGCTAGTTTATCAATAAAGAAACTATTAGGTGTGCTCCCCGCCATGTCCTTTTGCTTTGTTTTCTACGCAAATTTAGCGTTAAATAACAAGGCGGATGTAAGTCCCGACTTCTTTTCAGACCTTGCATTCTCAAATTACAAGCCAAAAGCAAGTCTTTCCGTAACGTAAGGGCTTAGGTTTTCAAACAAAGCGACCGCCTATGGCAGTCGAATTTCTCCATTTTACCACTTTTCTACGCTTGTTTTGCGTTAAATAAGCCATTTTCTTTTTCAGCCATACTTTTTTCCTTGACCGGCGCTTTTGCAGAACCTATCTTTGCGGAGCAATTAAAAAAGGAACCCAACCATGTACTACGAAAGCATCAAAGTCCTCGACTGCACCATCCGCGACGGCGGCCTCGTCAACAAGCACGACTTCTCCCTGGAATTCGTCCGCCGCCTCTACACCCTCCTCACCGCAGCCGGCATCGACTACATGGAAATGGGCTACAAGAACTCCCCCGAACTTTTCGACCCCAAGGAATACGGCCCGTGGAAGTTCTGCGACGACGACCTGCTCTGGAAAGTGAAGGACGGCATCGATTCCAAGATGAAGATGGCCGTGATGGCCGACGTGGGCCGCGTGAACATGGACGCCGTGAAGCCCGCATCCGAAAGCCCGTACCAGATGTTCCGCGTGGCAAGCTACGTGAAGAACATCGACAAGGGTATCAGCATGGTGAACGCCTTCCATGACATGGGTTACGAGACGACCCTCAACATCATGGCCGTAAGCCGTGACCGCGGTCCGGAACTCGACGAAGCGCTCCACCAGGTGCAGGAAGAATGCAAGGCCGACGTGCTCTACCTCGTCGACAGCTTCGGCGCATTCTACCAGGAAGACATCGACAAGGAACTCGCGCGCTACAAGGGAATCGTGAAGGGCAAAAAATTCGGCTTCCACGGCCACAACAACCAGCAGCTCGCCTTCTCCAACACGATCCAGGCCATCATCAACCACGTGGACTACCTCGACGGTTCTGTTTCCGGCATGGGACGCGGCGCGGGCAACTGCACCACCGAGCTTCTGCTCAGCTTCCTCAAGAACCCCAAATACGACCTGCGTCCGGTGCTCGACGCCATCCAGGAGCTTTTCCTCCCGCTCAAGGAAAAGTACGAATGGGGCTACATTATCCCGCAAATGATTACGGGCATGCTCAACCGTCATCCGCAAGACGCCATCGCCGTCCGCAAGACGGAAGACAAGGACAAATACCGCAAGTTCTACGAAAAGATGGTCAACGACTAATCCAAAAGGCGAATCCAGCACGAAAACCTGCTTTCGTATTGGTGAGCCGAAGGATTAGGGACTGCGAAGCAGGCCCCTAGGAGCCGAGCGTCGCCCCTACTTCTTCAGCAGGAACCCGGCAACCGACTTCTCGCGGACGAAAGTCTGCTTCGCAGCCTCCTGAACGGCGGCTGCGTTTACTTTTTCCAGTTCGTCGGCCCAGTTGAGGAAGATGTGGTAGTCGCCGAACATCTCGTACCAGGCGAGCATCGTCGCGACATTTTCCATATCGGTAAAGCTGCGGACGAGGCCCGCATAGGTATGGTTCTTCACCTTCTGGAATTCGCGTTCGCTCACGGGTTCGTTCTTGAGCTTTTCAAGTTCTTCCCATACGATTTTCTCGACCTTCTCCGCATCGGCATCGAGCCTTAGGCTCACCATCACGGAGAATTCGGATACATACTTGTTCGGGCTGTTGCCCGCCTTCACGCTCACCGCGAGCTTTTCCTCTTCGACCAGGCGCTTGTAGAGCCTGCCGGAACGCCCGTTCAGCACGCCTTCCGCGATATCGAGCGCATAGAGGCTCGGGTCGCCCACTTCGGCCGTCTTGAACACGAGCGAATAGAGGTTCGGCGCATCGGGGCGAATCTGCTTGAAACGCTTCTCGCCCACCTGTTCCGGGTCGCGCACCGTAATCGGCGGGAACGCCTCGCCCGCGGGAATATTGGCGAAATACTTCTTCACCATCTGCATCGTGGAAGCGGTATCGAGGTCGCCCGCCAGCACGAGAATCGCGTTGCGCGGCTTGTAGTACTTGCGGTAATGCTCGTCGGCCATTTCGCGGGTCAAGTTCATGATGTCGGACGGCCAGCCGATAGTCGGCACGCGGTAGGGGAACGCCTCGTAGATAAGCGAATTCATCGTCTCGAAAAAGCGGCCCGTGGGCTTGTCGTCGTAACGCATGCGGCGTTCCTCGCGCACCACGTCGCGTTCGGAGTAGAATTCGCGCAACACCGCGTTCTGCATGCGGTCGGATTCCAGCCACATGAAAAGTTCAATCTTGTCCTTGGGGAGCGTGACGATGTAGGCCGTCATGAGGTCAGTCGTGAACGCGTTGAGGCCCGTGCCGCCCACGGACTGGTAGGCGCCCCAGAGTTCATCCTTCACAAATAGCTTGCGCTGTTCATTCAAGAGGGAATCGTGTTCGGCAGTGAGTTTCTTGACTGTAGCCGTATCGCCCGCAAGCTTTGCCGGACGGATAAGCGCCTGCAGGCTGTCCTCGCGCGCCATGAACGCCGCATCGGCGATGCTGTCGGTGACACCCACCTTGTTGGTGCCCTTGAAGAGTTCGTGTTCCAGGATATGCGCAAGGCCGGACTTTCCCGGAACCTCGTGCACCGAGCCCGTCACGTAAAAGAGGCGGCAGCTCACCGTGGGTGCCTGCTTGTTCGGGTGCAGCAGCACCGTGAGCCCGTTTTCGAGAACTTCCTTGTGGACGGGGAGATTCACGCCCGCCTGGGCAGGGGCAAACAGCATGAGCGCACCCGCGATACCGGCAGCAATACCAGAAACCTTTCGCATAAGACCTTTCATAGCCATGAATTTAGTAAAACTTTTCCCGAGGGTTTCGCCACACGCACGACCTAGCGTTCGAGCGTCTTGATTTCGCCGCGCTTTACGCGCTCCTCGCTGTACGGGTCTATGTGCACCAGCGCATCCACCACGTTCTCGCCCGCGTCGATGAGCCTGCGTTCCACATCCTCGGCCAAATCGTGCGCCGCAAGGAGGGTCATCTCGGCAGGTACCACCACGTGCAAATCCACATGCAGGTCGGAACCCACGTAGCGCGTGCGGAACCCGTGTATGCTGATGACGTTCGGGCAGGCAAGCGCCACTTCCTTCAACTTCTGCGCGACCTCCTCGCTCGCGCCCACATCGGCGACGCGGTGAATTCCGGGCCAGGCAATCTCGTAGCCGGAATGCAGGATAAAGCAAGAAACGATAATCGCGCCGACAGAGTCCGCAAACCAGAGCGTCGGGAAAAGTATCCCGAACAAGACCGCAATCAGAACCGGTATAGAACTGTACGCATCGCTCCGGTGGTGCCACGCGTTCGCCTCCACGGCCTCGCTCCGGATGGCACGGCCCTTCGCCCGCGTGTAGCGGAACAGGGCTTCCTTCACGACAATGGAGACCGCAGCCATCACGGCCGCAATCCACTCGGGGTGCGACTGTTCGCCGTTTACAAGGGCCATTATGGCATTGTAACCGAGCCCGATACCCACCGCGCATACGGCAAGCCCGATACCCACCGAGATGAGCGTCTCGAAACGCCGGTGCCCGTACGGGTGGTCCGCATCGGGGGGCGCGTTCCAGAACTTGGAACCAATGATTATCGCGATATCGGTAATGAAATCCGATGCACTGTGGATGGCGTCGGCAACAAGCGCCTGCGACCCGCCAAAATAGCCCGCGAAGAACTTGCCCACGGAAAGAACCACGTTCCAGACAAGCCCTACCAGCGTTACGCTGCGGACCTCGGAGCTGTCGTCTTTCTTTCTGATGCGCGTCATGCGACCTAATATAAAAATTATTTTATAAGCAAATGAAGGCGTTTTTCGCTTCCCATGCAACCTTTTTGGCCCGCCGGGCATCAAAATACCTGGAAAAAGGGCAATACTTTCTATTTTTTAGGCTGCATCTATGAAAATCTTGAAGAAATTGCTGAAAATCGCCATCGTGCTCGCGGTACTTGCGGGCATCG
The DNA here is from genome assembly GCF_002371935.1 of Fibrobacter sp. UBA3718. Classification (NCBI taxonomy): domain Bacteria; kingdom Pseudomonadati; phylum Fibrobacterota; class Fibrobacteria; order Fibrobacterales; family Fibrobacteraceae; genus Fibrobacter; species Fibrobacter sp. UBA3718. Next base: position 20,774 of record NZ_DFHR01000007.1, read on the forward strand.
CCTACGGCGTGAAGTTCTTCTTCTTTACGGAGAAGGCAAGTGACGCCGCGGGCCCGCTCGTGAGCGCGAAGGTCACGCAGACTACGATTTCGACGACAATTTCGGCAACGGGAACGCTCGAGCCGGTCGACCAGGTGGAAGTGGGCACGCAGGTCTCGGGCGACATCGCGAAAATCTACGTGGATTTCAATTCCAAGGTCAAGAAGGGCCAGGTGATTGCCGAACTCGACAAGTCGAAGCTCAAGGCGACACTCACGCAGGCAGAAATCGCCTACCGGAGCGCAGAAAACGACTACAAGTACAAGGAATCGACCTACAACCGCGTGAAGAAACTCTCGGAGAGCAATTCCGCGAGCGCCGTGGAACTGGAAACTGCCGAATACAACATGAACGCGGCAAAGTTCGCCGTGGAACGCAGCAAGAACGAGGTGAACCAGGCAAGGCTCAACCTGAGCTACGCGACCATCAAGAGCCCGATTGACGGCGTAGTCCTGAAGCGCGCAGTAGAAGTGGGCCAGACGGTGGCCGCCTCCATGAGCACGCCCACCCTGTTCGTCATCGCGAAGGACCTGAGCCAGATGAAGGTGATGGCCGCCATCGACGAGGCGGATATCGGCCAGGTGAAGCAGGGCCAGAAAGCGACATTCACCGTCGACGCATTCCAGGGAGAATCGTTCAACGGCGCGGTACAGGAAGTGCGCCTGAACCCGACAACAACGAGCAACGTGGTGACTTACACGGTGGTGATTACCGCGGAGAACCCGGAACAGAAGCTCTTGCCCGGCATGACGGCGACCTGCACCATCGTGACGCAAGAGGTGAAGGACGCCATCGCGATTCCCGTGAAGGCTCTCAAGTTTACTCCCGCAGACGGGACCCCGATGGCAGACCCGAAGGACATGCCGCACCCGCCGCGCATGGACCGCGACTCGCTCGCAGGCGACAGCGCATTTGCGAAGGGAGACTTCCCGCCTCCGCCTCCAGGAGGTTTCGGCCCGCCGGGTAGCGGTACCGGCGGCTCCGGAAAGTTCGGGCCTCCGGGCAAGGGCGTTTTCAAGAAGCGCGCCGGAGCGAAGAAACCCGCGGGCGACCACGTGTGGGTCAGCATCGACGGGAAGGCGGCCCCCCGCAGGGTCAAGACCGGCATCAGCGACGGCGTGAACATCCAGATTCTGAAGGGGCTATCCGTCGGCGATTCCGTCGTGGTGAGCCAGGAAAGCATCAGCGCCGCCAGTACCGAGAAGGCAAAGGCCTCGAACCCGTTCATGCCTACGCCGCCGGGCAGGAAAAAGAAATAACGTTATTTGAACAGCGCCTTCACGGCAGCGACTTCGCCCGGAACAATCGTGCGCGTCGCATCCGCGACTCCATCTTCCCATCCGGCAAACACGCCGCCATCTACAGGCTGAGCCGTGAGCCTTACCGGGAATCCTTCGAAGAACTGCACCGTCAGCGCGGGGGAATCGAGCGGCAGGCCATGGACAAGGATACGGCCCTTCCCTTCCGTCCGCAGGTCGACCGCGGCGGCCGCCCCCAATTCAAAATGAGCCTGCATTTCCGAAGCGAGCTTCGCCGGGCGCTCCTCGATAAACTTCTCGATAAGCCCCAGCTGCCGTTCCATCCTAGACGCGTTCAGTTTCCAGCGTTTCTGGTCGCGTGCGATTTCCGGTTCGATTTCCGACATCATTGCGTCGAGACGCGCACGGACGCGTGAACTTTCGAAGTTCATTGCTAGCAATGCGGACATGCGGTTGATGAACGCGGCCTTGAAGCCCTCGTTTTCGAGCAGGCGGCGCAACAGCAGCGTATGCTCGGGGCCATTGGGCCAGCCGGGACCATCTTCTGCCGTCACGAAGTCGAAAATGTTCAGATCCTTGTACTCGCTGTACTCGTTGCCCATGCCGAAATCCAGGTCGTAAAGGAACCACTTCCACTTGGTCTGCGGATTGGTGCCGCGCCACTTCTTCATGTTGTTTGCCGGCCAGTCGCGGTTGTCCGCATAGATTTCGGTTTGCATGTAGTTGAGGTAGTTGTCGATATCTATCTGCGAGGCCACCTGCGCATAGTTTTCCTCGTCGTCCAGGCTATTCGCCTCCAGCCATTCCATGAGCCTTGTGTAATCGACCGAAGAGCCCGCCGATGCGGCATTGTCCGCCTTGAGCAGGTCGATAGCGCCCGGGTCGATTCCATAATGAGTCTCGAAATAGTATTCGGTACTGCGTTCGCGGATGCTGTGGATGCCGTAGTACTCGCCATTGTAATAGACGACGGCAAATCGGCCACGCTGGTAATCGACGCCGAGACCCTCGCTTACGGAACTTGCGAGGCGGTCGCGGACGTAATCGTTCCCGAAGTTGCTTCCGTTGTTGCGGAGCAAGAAGACCTTGAACTTGTCGAGTTCCGGATACTCCGGGAACAGCGCATACTTGAGGCGGCTTTCGCCATACTTTTCGCGGAAGGTGATGGCGACCGACTTCTTGGAGTTCTGGCGGCTGTAATTGCCGAAAATCTTGAGGCCCGCGTTGTGCGCGAAGGCAGGTGCATTCGTTCCCGGCTCCATCAGTTCGACCGTCACGGGAATTTCCTTGTCGAGCCAGTAATTCGCACCGTAATGCGGTTCCTTTTCCTGTGCGAAGTTTCCTTCCATGTAGATTCCAGAATCCGGGTCAAAAAGCGAATTCGGGTCGGCCGACAGGAACACCGCAGGGACCGCCGGCGCATTTTCGAATACGTAGGTGCGCGTCATGGTTTCGCCCGGAAGCTTGTAATCCACAAAGCTCGCGCATCGGACCGTCACCGTGGAGTTTATCTGTAGCGAAGGCGTCAAGGGGCTTTCGTCCGTGGGGACCGGGCCTCCCGTTTCGCACCGGACCGAGGCATCTTCGGGGAAAACAATTTCGAAAGGAGACGCATAGAATCCCGAAGGCGGAATTTCGGCGAGCGATTCTACGGACGGAGATCTAGAAACCAGCACTCCTCCGGAAACATCTCCATACGGAGACGGATCCGCGTAGCCCCACTGGTACCCGAAATCGGAAAACACCTTGTCGCCGTTTTCCGTTATATGGGTTTCCGCTCCGCGAGGGCCGTAGTTCCAGGTTTTCCCCACGGGCATTTCCGGGTAGGCGACAGAATCCACAATCGCCGTATCCGCATTCACCAGGTAAAGGCTCCCGCCCTTTTTCGATAGCTTGAATCCGGCATGAGGTTCGTGGCCACGGTTCCGCACAAAGTAATCAAACACCTTGATGGTCATCTCCTGCGACTCGTTGGATTCAGGGCTAATCCGCGTGCCATAGATATTTTCGAGATCCGGGAGCTTCAAACCCGCCGGTAGCCTTGCGCGGTAGACCGTCGAAGAATCTCCGGTGCCGGTAAAGATGAACTCGTAACCCTTCCAGTCGTCGACATCGGGCTGTGCCAGGCGGAAGGAGACCTTCCTGTCCTTGGTGATGTAGGCTCGCAAGAACAGTTCGTTCGCCACCGAGATATCGAGCACGTCATCGGTACTCGAACTGCGCGTCCCGACAAACATCGCGATCGAGGACCAGCCCAGTTCCTCGTTTTCGCCAAGTTGCATCCGCGCCCCGACGCGCCGCTTCCCGTCTTCGGAAAAGCAATTCTTCTTCTGGCCTTCCAACGGGTCGGCAAAGCTGTAGCCCGGCGGGTCGCTCTGCGCATCGGTCCATGTCCAGCATCCGGGGCCAATCATGTTGAGCGTATCATGCGGCAAGACGTAATCGGGATAATCCTTTCCCGACATGAACACGAGCAGCAGCGAATTCGGTTCCATTTTCACGTTTCCGAATTTCCATTTAAACGGGTCTTCCTGCGAATCCGTCAGGTACATTCCGGACAAATTCACCGTATCCGTCGAGCTGTTGAAAAGTTCCACCCAGCCCGCATCGTCGCCCTCGTGATCTTCGTAAACGACATTGACAGGATCTATCTCGGTAAACTTCAGCAGGCCGTCCACAAACGGCAACGTCGCCCCGGTATTCGCCGAAGAACTGGATTCCTCGTCAACAGCCGGAGTCCCATGCGAGCCGCCGTCGTCGGAACACGACGCGAACATCCACGCCACGAGCGTGCCAAGTAAAAACGTTATGGAAAATTGCCTATACACCATGAATTGAATCTATATTCTGAATCCGAAAAAGCAAGTTTCCTGTGCGGCAAAGCAAGCGATTCCGCACAAAAAAGCGCGACCGCGAGGCTAGGGATGCGATTTGCGCGGTCTGCGGACAACGAAGAGCGCAGCCCCCGTGAGCACGAGCACCGTGGAAACGATTTTCCCAATCGGGAAGGCCTCCGAGAAAACGAGCGCACCGGCCAGGGTCGGCACCGCGGCACCGACCGCCGCACTGAACGGGATGATGAACAGCGCGCGGCCACGGGAGAACGAAATCTGCGAATAGAGGAACGCGATGCCGTAGGTCGCCACGTAGCCGAGCGTGCGGAAATCGACCAGCAAGTTCGCGACGGAAGAAACTTCGATATGGTCAAGATCGAAATCCATCGCGAGGCTCTTGTAGAACGCCGCCGAAAGCCCGAAGCCAACACCCATGATGAGAGAATCCACCATTTCGCGGTTCTTCACGAACAGGTGCAGCACAAGCGTCACGCCACAGAGCACTCCGGAGTAGATCCAGAGCATGGAGACATTCTGCACCGCCGTGGATTCGCCGAGGCTCTCGACCGAATAGAGTAGACCCGCCACCACAAAACAGATGGCGACGACGATACGCTTCGTGAGCGCCTCCTTCAGAATGCAGAAACCCATCAGGGCGGTAAGCACCGGGTTCAGGACCATCATCGGCTGCACCTGCGAAAGGTCGTAGCGTGCCATTGCGATGTAGTAGCCGACAGTCGCAAGCACGGAACAGCCAAACCCGAGCCACCAGAACTTATTCGTAATGACACCCTTGAAAAACTCCCAGGGTTTCGACGTCCCGCCCGTCCGCTTGCCGACCGTGGACACCCCGGACTTTTCCAGGATGTTCCCGCACGCAAAAAGGAACGCAGGGCCTATCGTGAGAAGGAGAAACAGCATCGGCTAGATCTCGTCGTAGATTTCCTGGTAAATCCAATAGTTGCCCATGACGCGCTTCACGTAGTCGCGGGTTTCCCAGTAGCTGATATCCTCGGCACGGATATCCCACGGAAGCCCGGCGCCTGCCGCCTGCCAGCGCCTTGTCGGCTTGGGGCCCGCATTGTAGTTGCCGAGCACGTACATGTAGTCATCCTTGTATTCGGCCTTCAGGTCCACGAGGTAGCGAATGCCGAGGCGAATGTTCAGGTAGGCGTTGTAGAGCTGGGACGGATCGAAATTCGCGAGGCCTTCCTGCTTCGCGAGCATCCTGCCGGTCGCGGGCATGATCTGCAACAGGCCGCACGCACCCGCCGGGGAGACAATCTGGAAGTTGAAAATCGATTCCTGGCGCATCACGCTGTAGACAAAGAACGGGTCGATGCGCGTGCCGGAATGGAACTTGACCTGGTCCTTGTAGGGCACCGGGAACAGGTAATGCAGCACGTCGAGAGGAGGCTCCATCAGCTTGCGGCGGTCGATTTGCGCCTGGAACTGGCGGGCAAGCCTGTAGCCCGCAGCCGTCTCGCCCATCTCGTAGAACAGCTTGCCGAATTCGTAAAGGAAGTCGAGGCGTTTCGCGTTCTTCTTGCGCAGTTCCTCGTAGAGGGTGAATGCCTCTTCGGAAAATCCGTACTGGAACAGGTTCTTGATCCGTCCGTAGTTTTCGGGCGAGTAGCTCGCGTCCTTCTTGTCGTTTTTCTGGACGCTGCGCACCCAGGCGAGCGTCGAATCCAGCGACATGGGGATGCCGTGCGCATAAGGGACTTCGGATGCTTCCATGAGCTTGTATTCCACCAGCTTGATGCGGCTCCTGTGCGCGTAGTATCCGAGCGGGAAATCGCGGATACAGTCGAGGTAGGCCTCGCGAGCGAGCGAATCCTTGCCCATCTTCATGTAGGTATCGGCAAGGAACATGCGGCTTCCGCTTCCACTCCAGAGGAACGGATCCTTCGCGGCATCGACAAACGCCTTCTCCGCCTCATTCCACTTTTCTTGCTTGAAATAGATGAGACCGATGCGGAACTTGGCCCATTGACGCTTCTGGTTATTGCCGAAGCGGCTGTTCGAAAGTTTCTTGAAGCAGACGATGGCGCTATCGTAGCGCGCCTGCTGTTCATGCTCGAATCCGCGCACCCAGAGGTTGTTCGCGTTTTCCTTGCTGAACTGGCTCACGTCCTGGAGTATCGCGTCGAGCCTGCGGATTTCCTTCGTATTCTTCGTCGCCGCATTTCGCATCATGCGGAGGGCGGCCTGGATCCACACGGGGCGCGCTTCCACGGAATCGATCAAGTAGACATACTGCGCAATCGCTTCCTGTTCGCGCTTGAGCGCCTTGAGCGCCACGACACGCTTCTCCCAGAGGGCGATGCGGGCATTCAAATCGAGCGTGCTCTTCGGAAGCAGCATCTGGAGCGAATCACCGGAAGGTTCCAGGGCGGATTCGGGATGTTTCGCGACCGCGCGTTCATCCATCACCCGGATGGAATCGAGCAAGTCGAGGCATGCGGATGCCTCTTCCTTCCCGCAGGCCATCCTCGCATAGGCGACCTTCTCGGCGAGCGATTCCGGAGTCGTACGGACCTTGCGCAGGCGCTGGATAGCCGTGAATGCGGAATCCTTGTACGGGCTCGACATCGCAAGCACCTGCATGTAGTAACGCTTCGCCTGCTTCTGCTGCTTGATCTTTTCCAGGTACACCGCATAGCGGAACCTGAGAGCAGCCACCTTCTCGCCCTTGGTGTTACGGTCCAGGTAATGCTTCAGGGAATCCGCACGGGCCGCTTCCGAAAGCGTCGAATCGTCAAGGGCAGCATCGATGCGGAGGTCGGCCGCCGTCTTTGCAAACAAATTATCTTTTTCAAATTTCGCCCCCTGCTTGAGGACTTCACGCATGCCCGCAAAGTCGCCCTGCATAAAGCGGGATTTCGCCATGCGGAGCACTACAGCCGATTCGAGCTTGGGGTCGCGGGTGCGGAGCGCCTCGTAGGCCACGAAGGCGCTGTCCCACTTTTCGGTATAGTAGTAGTAGGCGGCCTTCGCAAAGTCGCGGACATCCGCCGAAAGCGTCGTGTCGGAGAAGGCGGCCTTCGCAAGGTCCGCATGCACGATAAAATTCTGGAACTTGTCCGGTTCCACCTGTTCGAGCTCGGCGTAGGGATTCACCGGGACTGCCGGGGCAGCGGGAGCCACGGAGGCCGAATCCGCCACGGAATCCTGAGCGGCCTTGTCCCCATTCTCGCCCGAAGCGTTACATGCGACAATCAGCCCGAGCACTGGAATAAAACGGCGGAAGAAAGCCGACCTACACAAATCCACCATGCACCTCCAAAAAATCAATCCTTGTCACTTTTCAGTTTGTTCGCCACAGGCCCGACAAAACTCGAAATCTCGAGGTCGGTAATGGTCTGCGCGTACTTCTTGTACATATAATCGTTGACGCGGTCCGCATCGTCCATCTGGAGGACCGAAAGCGCAGTCTCGTGCACGTCCTCGAAGTTGATGGAACGTATAATCTTCTTTGTCGCCATCACGCACCAGGGCGTCATGGAAAGTTCGTCGACGCCGAGGCCCACAAGCAGGAGTACGCTCAGCGGGTCAGAACTCATTTCGCCACAGACTGCGACCGGGATTCCCTCGCGATGGGCCGCCATGATCGTATTGTAAATCATGTTGAGTACGGCCGGATGGTGCGGCTGGAACATGTCCGTAATGAGTTCGTTCGTGCGGTCCACAGCAAGCGTGAACTGGATGAGGTCGTTCGTCCCGATGCTGAAGAAGTCCACCTCCTTCGCAAGCAGGTTCACCATCATCACGGCGGCGGGCACTTCAATCATCACGCCCACCTTCACGGCGGCGCACTTGTGGCCCTTCGCCTCCAGTTCCGCGATGCAGCTGCGGATGCAGGCCTTCGCCTTGCGCAATTCGTCGAGGCCCGAAATCATCGGGAGCAAAATCCTAAGGTTGCCCTTCTCGTTTGCAAGGAGCAGGGCCTTGAGCTGCGTGCGGAAAATATCTTCGCGCGAGAGGCACACGCGGATAGAGCGCCATCCCATGAACGGGTTCGCCTCGTTCGCCGCGGAAAGGCCTTCGACAAGCTTGTCGCCTCCGGCATCCAGGGTTCGGATCGTGACGGGGCAGGGCGCCATCGTATTGAGGATGCGCTTGTAGGCTTCCGTCTGTTCCTCCTCGCTCGGGGCGCTGTTCTGGAAGAACAGGAACTCCGAACGGTAAAGGCCGATGCCGGTCGCACCGTAGTCCATGACCTTCTCGGCTTCGCTCGGAAGTTCGATGTTCGCATGCAGCGTGATGTACTTACCGTCGCGGGTCATGGGTTCGAGCCTGCGCATGGTAAACAGTTCCCTGCGCTGGCGTTCGTAGACTTCCTGACGTTCATGGAACTTGCGGATATCGTCGTCGTTGGGATTGACGATGACCCTGCCGTCCGTACCGTCCACAATGACCGTATCGCCGGACTTCACGCGCGAGGCTACGTCGCGGAGGCCGGACACTACCGGAATCTGCAGCGAGCGCGCAAGGATTGCCACATGGCTTGTTCGGCCACCGGTATCCATCAGGAGCGCCTGCGCCTGGCCCGGCTTGAGCGACATCAGGAAGCTGGGCATGATCTCGTGCGCAACGAGGACCGCACCGTTCTCGCTGGATACTTCCGCCAAGGCCGGTTCGGAATTTTCCATAGCCGCCATGAGCCGGTTGTACAGGTCCCGCAGGTCCGCGGCCTTGTCGCGCATTGCAGGCGAATCAATCTTTCCGAACCGGTCGATGTAGTCGCCGAGAACCACATGCACCGCCCAGCGTGCATTCTTGTGCCCCTTGCGAATCATGTCCAGGACGCCGTTCACGAGTCCCGGATCCTGGAGGATCATCAGGTGAGTCGCAAAGATGAGGCTGTCGTAGACGCCCGTCCGCGTCTCGGATATTTCCTTGATCTGGTTGATTTCCTTGGAAGTGCGTTCGACGGCCTTCAAGAAAACCTGTTCCTCGGTCTGGACCCTCGATTCCGAAATTGTCTCTTCAACGACCGTCAGTTCGCGGCTGATAACCTGAAAAGCGCGCCCCATGGCAAAGCCGGGAGACGCAGGCACGCCAACCAGGACAAGCCTTACGGAAGAGCGTCCGCCAGACACCCCCGTCTCAGTTGGGTTCTTCGTTGAAGTTGTCATGGAATAACTGTTCCAGCTTTTGCACGACTTCCTGTTCGTCTTCGCCGTCGACTTCGAACCGGACTTCGGAGCCCAGCGGAATAGCAAGCATCATCACGTTGAGGATGCTCTTGGCGTTCGCCTTCGTCCCTTCGAAAACAATATATACATCACTCTTGGCCGGGCCGGTAATATCGACAATCATGCCCGCCGGACGCGCATGGATGCCCAACTTGTTAGTGACCGTTAGAGTCTTTTCGATCATTGTTTCCTCAGAAAATATCCACGTTGATATCCAGCCCGTCATGCAGGATGACACGGAACAGGCTGTCGGCGGAATGAATCGTCTTGACGAGGTCGTCGTGCAGGGCCCTGTCCGACAGCAGGATGCCCATCGTATTGTCCTTGGACTGAACCTTCGCAATCAGCTCGTCCAGGTGCTTGGTAACGCCTTCCAGTTCGGACACCAGGTGGTCGGCATTCCCGACGACCTTGTCCGCATTGGCAAAAAGATTGTCCATAGGGGGCTTCACACCGTCGACAAGAGTCTCGACCTTCCCCATCACATCGTTAAGGCCGTTCAGGCTCTTCTTGATTTGCGGGTCGGTGGTGTTGACCATGGTCATCAGGCGGTCTTCCAGGGATTCGGCCTTCGCGAGGATGGTCCTGAAGCGTTCCTGGAAATCGGGGTTCGCAATAGTGCCGTTGAGGGCCTCCTTCACTGATTCAAGAAGCACCTTCGTGCTGTCGCAGACTTCGCCCGCAAGGCCAAGCGCCTCGGCGATACCGGCATCGAACTGCCCGTTGATGGTGTCACCCGGAGCCCAGTAGCTTTCGGCGTCACCCAAGATCATGCCAATTTGGCGTTCGCCCATGATACCGATATTCTGCACGCGGATTTCGGAATCCTTCGGGATCTTCACGTCGGTGCGGAGACGGATGCGCACGACCACGCGGTGACCGGCGAGGCTGATGTCTTCCACCTTGCCCATCTTGACGCCATTGACCTTGACCGGGTCATCGAGCACCAGGGTGCTGACCTGGGAGAAGCGGAGGTAGAACGTATTGAAAGTTTCCCGGGGGTCCTTCTCGTTCAGGAAGAACATGCCGAAGACTAGAATCACAACGGCCAAGAGAACAACGAGGCCAACAGAAAAATATAGGGCAGAATTCTTTTTCATTCTTGCTTCAAATTAGTTTTTTCTACGAAGGTTTCCGGCCCGGGATTCAAAAATCGGGCTTTTTTTCGCACTTTTCGAGCAGAATCAGGCATCTACATGCACGATGGGGCTGTTGTTCTCGATCCCGTTCACGTGACGGTCGAGCCAGTCGCACAGCAGGGCGTCGCGGTCGGCAGGCGAAAGCAGGAACTTCTCGCGCCCTTCCTTCTGCATGTACACGTCGAGGTAGGTCATGAGCACGCCACCGGCAACCGAGACGTTCATCGATTCGGTAATGCCGTATTGCGGCAGCTTGAACTCGTAATCGGCATGCGCGAGCGTATCGGGATGGTTCCCGTGGAATTCGCTCCCGAGGTAGAACGCCGTCGGCTGGCTCAAATCCAGGTCGAGCACGGAATTCGTGGTGTTCGTGCTCGCGACCGCAATCTTGTAGCCCTTCGCACGGAGCTTTTCCATGCAGAGCATGCGTTTCTTGTAGAGGTAGAGGCTCATCCACTTGTAGCTGCCCTTCAATATGGACTTGTTCACGCTGTAGGCGTTGTCTTCTTCGATGATGTGCACGTCCTGTAGGCCGAACACTTCCGCCGTGCGGATAACCGCCGAAATGTTATGCGGGTCGAACAGGTCTTCCAACACCATGCAGAAATGCCTCGTGCGGCGATTCACGACTTCCGTCAATAGTTCCCTGCGCCTGTCCGTCACGCGCGCCAGGAGGGATTCCAGGCTTTCCTTTTCGCTTTCACTCATTTTTGCTGTGTCCTCACGTCTTCTACTTTCAAGGGAATCGCATCGCGCTTCTGCTTTTCGCGTTCCCTGCGTTTCTTTTCAAAATCCCCAAGTTTCCACGGAGCGCCATTCACCACGTTTTCGAAATCGAGCACATATTGCACGTTGTCGAACGACTTGAGCGAGGCGCTCTTGAGCATCGGCTCCTTGTCGCCGCCAAAGTAGCGGCCAGACGCCTTCTTGATATCCTTCACGATGTCGTCTATCTTTTCGTTCACGACCGCCTTGAACACCTGCATCTGCATGATGGAATTGAGAACCGAATTCCCGGGGAAGACAATCGCAGTTAGTTTATACTTAATCTCCTTTTGGGGAGTTTCGTCCATGTCGAGGAACGCAATGGCGGTGCCGTGCAGCGACCACTTCAGGACCTTGGCATGCCCGTAGCCAAAGAACAGGTTCCGCATGCCGAGCCTCGCGCCCGCGCTATCCTGCAGCGCCCAGTAGAATTCTCCCGATAGGCTCCGGCCGTTGCTCCCGTTGAAGTAGCGGCGGTTCGCACTCGTGTATTCGAGCTGGTAGTTGGAACCGAGGTAGGCATTGATCAGTTCCGCCGTAAAGGGCATGTTGTCGAAAAGGTAGCTGATGACGCTTTCCCCGAGCGGAAGCGTCCCCTTGTTCTCGTAGATGGCCCTGTACCTACGGCCGAGGCGCGCAAAAATCTGCACCCCCATCGGCACTCCGGGCCTGGGTTCGAATCCGCGCTTCACGACCTCGCGGTAGACGCCACAGTATTCGTCGTCATACTTCAGTCTCGGCCACGGATGCTTGTCCCCGGCGGAGCACCCCGGGTAATCGATATCGAGGCATTTCTTGAGGCCCGAACAGAGCGAACGGAGGTCGTCTTCGTTTTCGAGCTGCTTGAGGAGGCTGTTGCGGACAACCGAATCCGCGCCGAGCATGTTGTCGGAATCCGCAGCATGGGAGCATACGCCCACAAGCATCACGAGCAGCGATGCGACAGACAGACGGGAAAGATATTCCGAAACAACCCTGAACATGGATTACCTGAATTCGAGACTGTCGATCGGGACAACCGTAAAAGGCTTCAGGGCCTCGAGCTTTGCGACCGGACCCACTACAGATATCGTCATCTTGTCCTTCGCGTAATACTTCTTGATCATCGCCTTCACCTGTTCGGCGGTCACGGCGTTGATTTCCTTCACGTAGTCAAGGTAATGGTCCGGGCTCTTGCCCAACAGTTCATCCCCCGCGAATATTTCCGCAATCGAGGACGGGGAATCGAACAGCCCGGGCAAGCTCTCGACGAGCGTCTTCTTCGCCATCGCGAGTTCCTCTTCCGTGGGGCCATCCTTCGCGAGTTTCTCTATTTCCTCGTACACGAGTTTCAACGCGAACGCGGCGGATTCCACCTTCGTCTGCAGGCTAATCGAAATCATCGCCGTATCGCGGTAGTCGTTGCCCGCGCGGCTGCTGATATGGTAGGCAAGGCCCTCGTCGCTACGCACGCGCGTCATGAGGCGCGAAGAGAAGCTGCCGCCACCGAGAATAAAGTTCGCGACGGCCGTCGGGTAGTAATCCGGATGCGGACGTTTCACGAAGGGCTGGTTCATCGAGATGTTCGCCTGCGTGATATCCTTGTCCACCACGTAGGTGCCGGGCCTGTTCAGGAACACAAGCGGCTGCGGCGCACTGTAGAGCGTCTCGGAACCGGCCTCGTCACCGGACTGCTTCATGAACAAGGCCATGATAAAGCCCTTGAGCACGGTCAGGGCAGAATCGCGGTTCACGTCTCCCGACAGGGCAAACACGACGCGTCCTCGATCAGGAAGATGCATGCCATTTATGAAGGTCTTTGCAGAAAGACGTTTCAGGTCGTCGACACCCACCTTCTTGTATTCTTCGAGCGTAGCATCCCACAGCCGCGGATTCGGGGCGTAGTTGACCTTGGTCCTCAATGCGGAAAGCACCTTCGCCGGAGTATCGTAGCGCTGCTCGTGAGCCGTCACAAAATTCGTCTTGACAATTTCGAGCTGTTCCTTGTCAAAACCCGGAGTCGCAATCAGCTCCCCTGCAAGAAACAGCGTGGTGAGGAAATCCTTCGAAAGGCAATCGATGGAAAATCCCGATTTCCACGTCCCTACGGAAGTAGAAATCCCGGCGCTAATGAACTCGAGCGAATCGTCAAGGGCGTGCGCCGACGTGTTCGTGCTACCGCCACGGCGGAACATCGAGCCCAGCATCTCGGAGGCGGCCTCGTCCTTGATATTCGAAACCACCTGCGGGTTCTCGAAATACACGGAGAGGTTCACGAGCGGGAGGCTCGAATCGGGAACGATATAGCCCGAGATGCCCGGAGCAAGCTCCACGCGGTAATCCTTCGGGTAAGGCGCCACGTACTTGTAGTCGGGATACCGGATATCCTTGTAGCTAGCGGGTATATCGGATACAGCCGCAGTTTCGGCAACGGCGGGAGCCGCGGCAGGGGTCTCGGCCTCGGGCTTCGGGCCCGAGGAACATGCGGCAACAACCGCAGAGAAGGCGGCAACGGTCAAAAGTCTCATCTCTTTTTTCATCTCGTTCTAAATATAGATTTAATATGGAATTAAAATAGATTTATAAATGCCGGAATCGGCAATCATCCAACTTGGAGTAGTCATTTTGAAGATCGGGCGTCCGCAACTGACTTTTTGAGTTATATTAGACAATGAGCCCTTCCGGTGGATCACTTCGGCATCGCCTCGGCGAGCCGCCCGTCTCCAAGAGAGACATACCCACCAGAAGGGCTTTTCCTCTATCCTCCAAAACCAAAGGGACAGTGCCGGTGCGCTGTCCCTTTAGTTATTGTCGACTAGGGAGGGCACAGCCCTCTCTAATTATATCAACTGAAGCGGCCGGCGAGTTGCTTGCGGCGGCGGCCACGTTCGGAAACCAGGGCCTCGACCAGGAAGAGCAGGGCCGAAAGCGCGAGGAATATCTGGTAGCGGTCCTGGTAATTTTCCATGCGGTCGGAAGCCTGTTCCTTCTTCTCCATGCCCGCAATCTCGGTCAATACCTTCTGCAACTGGAATTCGCCCGGGCTCGCGTAGAAATACAGGCCTCCCGTCACGCTCGCAATCTCCTGCAGCGTTCCTTCCTCTAGACGCGTCGTCACGATGTTTCCCTGGATATCCTTCTTGTAGGCGACGTCGCCGTTTTTCGTCTTCACCGGGATAGGCACGCCCTCGCGGCTGCCGATACCGATGGTATAAATCTTGATGCCCATCTCTGCCGCTTCCTTCGCGGCATTCACCGCGGCGTCCTCGAGTTCTTCGCCATCGCTCATGAGAATCATCACCGAATACTGTCCTGCGCCACCGGAATTCTTGAACAAGGTCATCCCCTTGCGGATGGCGTTTTCGAGGTTCGTGCCAGGCATGAGCCAGCCCGGATTCAGCTCTCGCAGCATCATCTGTACCGTGCCGTAGTCAAGCGTCAGGGGCACCATCACCTGGGCCTCGCCGCTGAACGCGACAAGCCCCACGCGGTCGCCCGAAAGCCCTTCCAGGAAAGCGGAAATCTCGTGACGGCTGCGGACGAGGCGGTTCGGCTTCACATCCTCGGCAAGCATCGAAAGCGAAATATCCTGCAACAGCACGAGGTCGAGGCCACGGCGTTCGACATGTTCCATCTTGCGGCCCCACTGCGGACGCGCGAGCGCCACAAAGAGGAAGGCGATGGCCAGGAGCAGGATCGTCACCTTGGCAAGGCGCCTCCACGGGGATACGCTGGTCGAAAGTTTCGGGAGCATCGAAAGCGAGACAAAACGCGCGGCAAGCTTTTTTCGGCGGTAGTAGGCATAGTAAAACAGGAGCGCAAACAGCGGCAGCGAAAAAAGGCACCAAAGAAAGTTCGGTTCGGCAAAACGCATCAAATCCTCCAGGATCGGCTCGGGAATCCACCCGCAAGCACCTAGAATATACAAAAAAACGGCCCCGAAGCGTTTTTTTCAAAAAATTTTCCCCTTTCTTAAAATTTTATTATATTCAGAACAAGAAGGTTGATATGGATTCAGTCCTTTTCGCAATAGAGGTTGATGTCATCTGCATCTTGGTCCTCCTCCTGATCCGACAGGGCAACAGGGAGGCGGCATCGCTTTTGCTCTGTGCGAGGGCACTCGACAGGCTGCTCGACTTTTTCATCGTATTCGCCGCCCTCGAGATTGCCGGGAAAATCCTCTCGCCGGAATTCGTCATCGCCTGCAGAATTATCGAATGCCTCAAGATTATCGCATGCCTCGCCATCGCGGCCGCATGGTTCTACATGGTATCCTACGCGGTCACATCGAGCAGCTACAGGCTGCAGAAATGGGCCCTTCTCATCCTGGCTCCCATATTCATCACGGGCGGTTACGCCATCATCGTGGCATTCATGCACCTGCACGACACGGGAACAGCCCTGAATCCCGTCCTGTGGATCCTCCTGAACCTGGTCTCCGTCGGCTACCTCCTCGGCGCGAGCGCCGTAGCCCTCCGCAATTCGTTCAAGTGCAAGAACCGGTTCCTGCGCAGGCACTACAACCAGCTCGCCATCATCATCTTCGTTCCGCTTGCCGGCATGGCGATCCAGACCCAGTCCATGGAAATGCCGATTACCTCGCCCGCGCTCATGCTCGCGATCCTATTCATCTACCTGAGCGACCTCAAGGAAAACACCTCCACCGACCTTACCACCGGGCTCAACAGCACAAGTAAGTTCGCGACTTACCTTAGCCGCATCACGCAGACACTGGATGCAAGCAAGAGGCTCTTCCTCATCCAGATCCACATCGATGACCTGGTCACTATACGCAAGACGCACGGCAAGCACGCCCCCGACATGGCCCTCCGGCAGATGGCGCAATTCCTGCGCTCCCAGTGCAAGGACAAGAACCTTTTCCTCGCCCGGTACAGCTCGGACACCTTCGCCATCGTCTACGAATGCGGCAACTTCTCCGAAGTCGAGGAACTCTGCAACGGGATTGTCCGCAAGAGCACGCAGAATAGCCAGCTCGGCCAGATACCCTGGCCGCTGTCCTTCAGCATCTACTGGTCCGAATACGGGACCAAGTCCACGCAGAACATAGACTCCTTCCTCGACAACGCCAAGGAAAACTGCTTCAAGCCGCCAACGGCCAAAACCTAGCGCTAGGGGATGCGCACGAAGCGCGTGTTCGCAAGCAGAAGTTCCAGCAGGATCAACAGGGCGCCCGCCAAAAGCCACGGGTAGAACTTTTCGGCATAGCGCGCATAGACGACCGTTTCGATTTCGGTCTTTTCGAGCTGGTCGATTTCGGAATAGATTTCTTCGAGCTGTTCCTTGTTCTCGGCGCGGTAGAACTTGCCGCCCGTCTTCTGTGCCACCGCCACGAGGGTCGACTCGTCGATTCCCTCCTCGGGAGTGATGTCACTTTCGGCCCACGAGATTTCGCCCGTCCACGGGTTCACCTGGAACCCGAGAATCTTGCCCTTCTTCTTGCCGACGCCGACCGTATAGACCTTGATGCCGAGTGACTGGGCAACCTCGGCCGCGCGCACCGGGGATATGACGCTCGCATTGTCCTTGCCGTCGGTGAGGAGGATGACGACCTTCGATTTCGCCTCGGACTTCTGCAGTCGGGCAAGCGCGTTCATGAGGCCATCGCCAATCGCGGTCCTCGACGCCACCACGGAATCGCGAGCCAGTTCGTCCGTCGCGCCCAGGATTTCAAGAAGGCTTCCGTAATCGAGCGTGAGGGGGCATTGCGTCATGGCCCGACTTCCGAACGCCGAAAGCCCGATGCGGTCACTGCGGCGCTTCTGGATAAACTCGGCAATCACATCCTGCGCATAGCCCATGCGGCTATATTTCCAGAAATCCCCCGACTTGTAGATGCGCTCGGCATTCATCACGCCGAGTTTCGCCTGTTCCACGCGGGTAAGCATGTCGAGCGTTCCCATCGATCCCGAAACATCAAGTACGAGCATGATGTCGACGCCATCGGTATTCGTGTATTCAATTTCCATCGCGTTTTGCGGGCGGGCTAGCGCCACAATAAAGCAGCAGAGGGCGGCAAGGCGGAGCGCAGGCACGATATGGCGGAGGCGAACGCGACGGCTCGGGACTGCCTTTTTCGCAATCGCAAGGGCGGGAAACTTGATCGTGCTCTTGCGGCGTTGCTGCCTGTAAACGTATAAGGCAATCAGAACCGGAACAAGAATAAACAGCCAGAAGGCTTCGGGATTCTGAAAATGATACGCACCAATATCCATTCTAAGCTCCAAAAATTTCCGGGAACTCGTTCCCGCACTGAGAATATACAAAAGCCGAGAGTCATGGGCAAGTTTTATGCGGCATATGCAAAGCCCATATACAAAAAACCGAGGCCGCAGAGCCCCGGTTCTGGATAATTCTTTAACCCTCGCTACTTGACCGTCACGGTATGGATCTTGCCATCGACACGGACAAGGTAGATTCCCTTGTGGGGAACTGCAATGCCCTGGTCGGCAGCGCCGATACGGCCAGAAACGACAGCCTTGCCCTGGACGTCAAACACGGCATAGGAGGAGCCGAGCCTTGCGCCGAGCACGCGGACCTGCATACCGGAAGTCACGACCTTGAGCAATCCGACGGAGGCAATCGCATGGATGGCGTCTGGGCCCGAGCTGGAAGATTCCGGATTCACGGTAGCAGAGCTGGAAGAACCCGGATTCACGGCAGCAGAACTGGAGGACGCCGGGACATCCGAAATGACGATGCCGGTAAGCTTGACAGGGTCAATCGCCTGCTTGTTCGCATCGAGGAATTCAATCTTCTTGATGGAGATTTCGCCGATGCCACCCTGAGCATCCTTGACTTCCCACTTGAAACCCTTGATTGTCTTGATGATGTCTGCTCCCGGAGGTGCATTCTTGTTCACCCAGTCAAGGATGGTTATCTTCGTGCCGTTCGCACCCTTGAAGCCCCATTCATCCGGGGTCATATCATAGGTGACGGCAACGTAGTCATCGGAGTTGTCGACATAGATACCCGGTTCAGAGCCGGCACCCAAATTTTGCAGTCCCTTTTCGGCATTTTCATCCGTAATGGTATTCAAGACGGCCATACGAATCGGGCCAGAAGTCTTTGCTGTCACGCGGACATACTTGATACCGAGAGCCGTGAAATCGACCCCGCAGGTCTTTGTCTGCTTGCATTCTTCCTTCTTGAACGACACCGCAATACCGGCAGACGGGTACTTGAGAACCACATTCGGAACATAAGCCGGTTCCGGGCCGATTTCCATGGAAGCTTCGGCATAGATAGAGCCGTCGTCCTTCCTGAACAGCGGAGAGGAACCCGAATCCGGGACCATCTTGGTGCCGATACCGAGCTTGTCATGGTAGGCGCCCCAGTTCCAAAGACCCGAGACACCGACCGTCGTATCACCACGTTCCATCTGGGTTCCGCCAATCTGATTCACGGACGGAGCCTTGGTAGTATCCGGCGTGAATCTCGTAAAGCCGGAAAGATCATAGAGGTTAGGCATATTGCCCGTCAAGATGAGGAGGTAAAGCATGTTCAAGGTAGCCGGGTAATATTTTTCACCCGCGATACTTTCGCCGCAACCATCCACAGATGCACAGCTCTTCTTTTCCTTGAGGACCTTGAAAACCGTGTTAAGATAGGATTTCGCCTCGTCAGTGTTTATAGACGAAGTCGCAAGGCCAAGACCGCCGGAGAAGGTAGAAGAGACAAAGTTGCGCGAATCGCTTTCGTCCGCTATGTACGAGTTCATGTAATCTTGCCACTTGTAGCCAGAATTCACGCCACTAGCAGTGCGGGTTGTCGGAATGAGCCATTTAGTTACAGTTTCGTTGAACTTTTGCGCGTCGCTATCACCATACCAGTAATAGGCCCAAGCGGTACGCCACGGGGTACGTGCGGCGTCATCATAGAAACCAATATCATTGGATACGGCTGCACCCGGAGAAGAAATCGTCTTATGGTCACTCCAACTGCACCAGTCTCCCACTAGACCGGTCTTGGAATCCTGACAAGCAAGCAAATCCTGCATTGCCTTAGAACGGATGGTAGACCACTTACTGTTATTCGTCACTTTTTCGAACAGGCGGTAGTGCCCCGGCACCACATAACTCGGGTTGAGAGCCGGATTCCAGTTGCTGCCCGGCTTGAGGGAGTTATTGCCATCAACATCGTTCTGGGCAATCCAATTAATAAGCGCCGTCGCATCGCTCAAATAACCAGCATTGTTCCACTGCTTGGATGCCATCACGAGGGCGAGAGCGGCATCTTCGTCGGCATCCGTAGCCGAACCGTTGTCAGCCTGGCAACCAATACGCCAATTCATGCCAGCGTTTTTAGCGCTACCAACCGTATTGGACGTCCAAACCTTATAAAGGTTCTTGAACACTTCTTCTTCGTCCATGTACACAGTAATCAACATACCGTATGCAATAGCTTCAGAAACGGTAGAGCATTTTCCTTCCGGTGCATACACCCAGCCGTTGCTGGCATTGTACCAAGCCTGCTTCCACAGTTTGTAATGTTCCTTGATCATGTCCGTATTGGCATATTCAATAATCGTGCCATGCGGGTATTTCATGTTCTGCGGGAAAGGGTACTGCCCTGCATTACCCATGGCTGCGGTCAAGAGAACCGCGCAAGCTGTCGCTTTTAGAAAAGTTTTCATAAACATCCTTGTTTTTGTGTTTTCCCACCCGGTTTAAATATAACTTGGCGCACCCAAAAACAACACCCCCGGACGTGTAATAAATAGATTGCAAATTGCCGAAAAAACGTCAAAAAAGCCCCCGGAAATTTTCCGGAGGCTTCGGGTGTATGGATTAGGATTCTTTTTTGCCTTAGCGGGTCACGCGGACCTTCTGCATTTCGCCGGTGAAGCGGTTGCGCAGCATGTAGACTCCCGAGGACTTCACTGTACCGGAAGTCTGGAGCATCCGGGCGGCGGCATCAAAACCGTAAGCGGAGAGTATGCCCATGTTTACGCCGTGCATGTCGAACACGTAGTAATCCTGGAGTGCGCCCGCATCAAACTTGACATTCGCAATGGAGGTCGTACCCGGGTCAATCGGTTCGGGGTCGGTCGCGTCCTTGCCCTTCACGAAGGTGAAGTAGTCCACGTCGAACCAGGCGCCAGTCACGTCCATGCGGAGTATATGCTTACCCTCCGGGAGGGTCACGTTGGCGCTGACCTTGTTGTAGTCATCGTAGTTCTCCTCGCCGGACTTGGCTGCAGGAACCGAAATCACGTCGGTCAGGGCCTTGCCATCGAGGGAGAGCTGGAAGCTGGAGGTGGAGCCCGCGGCCGCCACGGCGGCAAACATCGTGTAGTCGCCCGCTTCCTTCACGTTCACGGTCCATTCGAGCCAGTCGCCTTCGCTGTTGTAGCCCACAATCACGCCAGTCGCCTTCTTGTAGAGGTCAACGCCCGTATCCTTGCGGTAGTCGCTATCGCCGTGGTTTTCGGAATCGTCGCTGTAGGACTGGTTGCTCGTGCCGTCTTCGTTGACGCCCTTGCCCGGGATGTCGAAATCTTCGGCTTCGACCTTGCCCGGAAGCGAAATCGCCTCGCCCTTGAACGGGAGCTGCGGTTCGGGCTCCACCGGAGTGAAGGTCACTTCGTTCTGGCCCTTGTTGAGGTTCTTCGCGAAGTAGTCTTCGAGCCAGTTCATGGAAGCGCGCTTGCGGCCATCCTTTTCGATAAGGCCGGTGTTTGCCACCCAGGTAGAGCCGTTGATATAGCCCCAAATGGTAATGCCTGCAACCCACGGAGTTTCCCACATGAACGGAATCTGGTTTGCGTAATCGTTTTTCTGTTTGGTATCGTCCGCTTCGCCGATATCGTATTCCGAAACGAGAAGCGGGAGGCCCGTCTCGTTATGGATTCGGGTCATCTTGCTTTCGAAATCGTTCTTGCTCATGCCCTTGCAGTCGTGAGCCTGCTGGCCGTAGGCATCCACCGGAGCGCCATTCTTGAGAATGGTCTGGATAAGTTCGATACCTTCGTTGATCTGCCAGGAGAGCGTGTTGTAGTCGTTGTAGATAAGCACAGCCTTCGGCCAGCGTTCGCGGGCCATCTTGAAGGCGTTCGTGATAAAGTCGTACTGGTGTTTGCCATTCACCACGCGGTCGCCACCGAGGGCCTCGATAATGTAGGAGCCGCCGCATTCGGTATCGTCGGTGCTGTGGCCTTCGGCACCTGCAGCGGGCTTGCCGTAACCGGAGTGGTAGTTGTCGCCCGCCCAAATGGCTTCGTTCACCACGTCGATGTATTCGAGGTCCGGGAACTTGGCCGCAACGGCATCGAACCATTCGGTGATGTACTGCTTGGTTTTTTCTACCGTGATGCTCGGATTCTTCTTCTTGCAGAGGAAGTTCGGGTACTGGGAACCCCAAACGAGGGCGTGGAACTTGAAGTGACGCTCACCGGGCTTTTCCTTGGCCCACTTGTAGGCGCTTTCGCACTTGTCGAAGTTGTCCCAGGCGAACTTGCTTGTACCGCTGTTGCCGTTAGAAAGGGAATGGATGGAACCCCACTTACAGCCATTTTCGGGAGTAATCTGATTCCAATATTGAGCAAAGTCGCTACGGATCTGACCACCCGTAGTAATATTGCCCACGAACTTGGCGCCACCATCGGCGAGAGCTGCGTTAGCCACGGTTGCAAGGCCAGCGATGGCAGCGACAGCGAGAGAGAGAGAAAGATTTTTCATACACCACATCCTTTTTTATTGCCTATATTCCAAAATTACCTTGAAAAAGGTCAAAAAAAGCATGTCGGGAGGGTGTTTTCATGGACAATCTATCCATGAGAACAAGGCAAACGCATAAAGAAACGAATCCCGAAACTTTCGTTTCGGGACCCGTCTCTAAAATGCCAAACTTTCGGGTTTGCTATTAGCGGACCACGCGGACCTTCTGCATTGCGCCGGTAGCGCGGTTACGCAGCATGTACACGCCCGAGGACTTCACGTCGCTGGAGTTCTGGAGGATCTCCGCGGCCGCTTCGAATCCGTAAGCGCTCAGAACACCCATGTTCACGCCGTGCATGTCGAACACGAAGTAATCCTGACGGCTGTTCGGGTCGTAGCTGACCTTCTGGGCGATAGCGTCCGGAGGAATTTCGCCGGCCTTCGTAATCTGGAACCAGTCGACATCGATATATCCCTTGGAAATTTCGAGAGTCAGGATCTGTTCGCCGGCATCGAGCTTGATGTTACCCTTGACCTGGTCGAAGGAAGTCCAGGAATCACCGGTAAATTCAAGCGTATCAGAAACAACCTTGTCGCCGACCTTGAACACGATGGAGCCAGTTCCGCTAGCAGCCACGTTTGCCGACACGACATAGTCGCCAGCCGAAGCCACGTTGATGGTGTATTCGAAGTAGTTTCCTGTCGGGTTGCAACCAAGAACAAGGCCGCCATTCTTTTCGCCAATCTTTACAGATGTACCCTTTCTATATTCCGTATTCCAGGAATCATCGCAATCGCCAGAAACGGAATAGGAGTTATTGCCCTTGCCCTTGCCCGGGATGTCGAAGTCTTCAGCTTCAATCTTGCCCGACAAGTCAAACGCCTTACCCTTGAACGGAGTCTGCGGTTCAGGTTCGACCGGCGTCAACTCGCCCGTCGGAAGGCCGGTATCGTTAGCGCCCTTGTTCGAAGCGAGGTATTCCTTCAACCAGGTCATAGCCGGACGGTCCTTGTTGTCCTTGATAATACCGGACGTACCATCATTCCATGTAGCGCCGTAGATATAGCCCCAGATGGTGATACCGGCAATATGTTCGTTCTCCATGAAGTAGGAAATCTGTTCGGAGTAGCACTTCTTCTGAACGTTATCATCGCTTGTGAAAATATCGTATTCACTGATGAACAGCGGAATCTCGGTCTTGTTCCAGATTTCTTCGATAGTGCTCTTGAGCGTATTGATGCTCAAGCAGGAGCCGCCACCGCCGGTACCGCCCTGGCCACCGCCCTGACTCATCATGTCATGGGCCTGCAGGCCGTAGGCATCCACCGGAGCACCGCCCTTCTTCAGCTTCTGAATGAGGTCGATACCTTCGTTCTTGTTCCACTGGACCGTGTTATAGTCGTTATAGATGAGGATCGCTTCCGGCCAGCGTTCACGAGCCATCTTGAACGCCGTCTGCACGAACTCGTAATTGCCGTTATCGCCGCCGAGAGCCGCGACAATGTTGTTGCCACCCTGCGAGCCGTAATTGGAATGGTACTTGCCACCCGCCTTGATGGCTTCGTTCACCACGTCGATCATTTCGAGTTCGGGGTAATGGTCCTTGACTGCATCCATCCAGGCGGTAATGGCCTTCTTGGTTTCATCGGCACTAAGACCGTTCAGCCAGTTCGGATACTGGGAGCCCCAAACCAGGGCGTGGAACTTGAAGTGGCCACCGTTGTTCTTCGCCCAGTTAAATGCAGCATCACAACCGCCCCAGTTGTAACGGCCACGGGAGCCTTCAATGGAAGCCCACTTGCACTCGTTTTCGGCGGTAATCTGGTTCCACAACTGCGTAAAGTCGCTGCGGACCTGGCCGCGAGTCGTAATGTTGCCTACGAATTTTGCAGCACCATCAGCCAAGCCGGGTCCTGCAAAAGAGAGAGTGGACGCTGCAATAGCAAATACAGCGGCCCTTTTAGCCCTAGAGAGAATGTTTTTCATGTTACACACATCCTTTTTTGAAGTTTCCCCATTTTAAAATATCCTCAAAAAAGGGCGGTTTCCCCTACAAGTGAATATTTCCCATTGACAAAATGTCCAAAACCTCCAAAGGCAGGTTCCGGAGAATCCCGGAATCTGCTCTTTTTTGTAAAATTTCGTTAATTTATTTGATTCTTACTTAATTACACGGACCTTCTGCATTTCGCCGGTGAAGCGATTGCGCAGCAGGTACACGCCCGAGGACTTCACGTCAACGGAGGAACGGAGGATCTCCCGAGCGCCTTCGAAGCCATAGGCGCTGAGGACACCCATGTTCACACCATGCATGTCGAACACGAAGTAATCCTGAAGGGCATTCGGGTCGTACTGGACCTTATGAGCGATGAACGTCGTGGAATCGTCAACAAACGGCTCATCCTTCACGATCGGTTCCGGGTCGGTCGCATCCTTGCCCTTCACGAAGGTGAAGTAGTCCACGTCGAACCAGGAACCGGTCACCGTCATGCGGAGGATATGCGTGCCGGCCGTGAGGGACACGTTAGCCTTGACCTTGTTGTAGTCGTCGTAGTTTTCTTCGCCCTGCTTGGCGGCCGGGACGCTGATGACATCGGTAATGGCCTTGCCGTCGAGGGACATCTGGAAGCTGGAGGTAGAACCGGCGGCAGCCACGGCTGCGAACATGGTGTAGTCGCCCGCTTCTTTTACGTTCACGGTGTATTCGAGCCAATCGCCTTCGCTGTTGTAGCCCACGATGATGCCGGTCGCCTTCTTGTAGAGGTCGACACCCGTCGTGTCCTTGCGGTAATCCTTCACGTCGCCGTGATTTTCGATATCGCTTTCGCTGTAAGAAACGTTGCTCACGCCATTGGTTTCGCCGACACCGGAAATATCAAAGTCTTCGGCTTCGATTTTGCCCGGGATGTCGAATGCAGAACCCTTGAACAACTTGCGCGGCACAGGTTCGACCGGAGTGAGCACACCCGTCTTGAGGCCAGTCGTGTTCACGCCCTTGTTGCTCTTGAGGTACTCCCTCATCCACTTCAAAGCGGCGCGGTCCTGGCCATTCTTGACAATGCCGGAGCAGCCACTCGCAGTGCCGTTACAGTCGAGCCAAGTGCGACCATAAATGTAGCCCCAGATGGTAATGCCGGCAATGTGTTCGTTTTCCATGAAGTGAGAAATCTGTTCGGAGTAGCACTGCTTCTGGATATTGTCGTCGGTAGTTGCAATGTCGTATTCGCTGATGAACATCGGGGTCTGGGTCTTGTCCCA